>NZ_JBQSYL010000008.1:0-153002 GCF_052379245.1 Glutamicibacter sp. AOP12-B1-11
TATACGCAAGCGATTACTCCCGGGGGGCGGTTGGGAAGAGCGACTCGTAGTAGCCGCTAAGTGCTGGGTAATAATCCGGTTCGAATCGGATTTCATCGGCATCGGCACCGGAAACGGCTGCCACCAGCCGGTCCAGGTAGTAATCCCACCCAGGACCCACCGAGCCGGCCATGCTCGGATCGAGCCCCGGCATCCTGAACACCAGCTTGCTGCCGTCCGAAACTTCCTCGATCGATAATTCCAACCGCCAAACTTCCTCGCCTTCCCCGGTGCTGACGCTAAGCAGGTAAGCAGCCCGGTCACAGCTCAGGATCTCGACTTTCTCGCGGGGCGTTCCTTCCTCGGCGGTCAAAGCCACTTCCACTTCCCCGCTGCTGGGGTCACCCCGCCAACTGCCGAACCACAAAGCAGTTCGATCCGAAACAGCAAGGTAGGTCCAAAGCTCTGCGGCTGGCACCGTGAAAACTCTGCGCAGCTCCAAGGCGCCATCGGGTGCGCGGGTTCCGGTCGGCAGGGCGTTCATGGCCACTCTCCTGATTCTCCATGAATTGCCGAGGTGGATTCAGTATCCATCGGGCTCGACAGCGGTGTATGTAGGGTAGCAAGAAAGGTGCCATCCGTCATTGGAAAAGAAACGCCTTGCCATGCTCGGTCACGATCGAGACATGATTTATGGTTGTTCGGCTAACCCTGACCGGCCAAGCCCTCATCATCTGGCGACCGCCCCGGCGTCGGCAGGCTGATTTTGCCGACCGTGGGCAATTCGCCTCTTCCCCACCCTGGCGACCAAAACCACTGCGGGAAAAGTGCTATTTCAAGCCCATCTGTTGCTCCATGCAGCTCTCGATAGACCCGATTCGACCTGGCTTGGGACAGGAATTATTCGCCTAGTCTTTGAGTTTTCGGCCCGACCTGTTTCAATTCGAAGGCTGTGGCCCAGCTGCGGAGCGTCGTATCGTTGGGCACAGCACTTCCCATCCAAGCATTGACCTTTCCAAGGAGCACCATGGTTTCGCTATCTCCCGAACGCCAAGACATCTTGGGGCTGCTGGCGGAGGCCCGTTTCTTCCTGAAAAATACGACCCGCGGGCTGAGCGATGATCAGGCCAGGCTTCGCCCCACGGCCAGTGCCCTCTGCTTAGGAGGAATCATTAAGCACGTTACCGCCACCGAGGATTCCTGGGCGCGATTTGTCGTCGAAGGCATGGAGGCCCAGTCGGTCAATGGGAAGCATTTTGCGCAGTGGGGAGCGGAGGAATACGCGATTCGGCAGGCTCAGTTTGAAATGGGAGCAGATCAGACTCTGGCGGAAATCATTGCTGATTACGATGCCTGCGCCGCACGCACCGAGGAGATAGTGACTACCCTTGCGGATCTTGATCGACGTTTCGAGCTACCGCCGGCTCCATGGAACGAACCTGGTGCGAGCCTTAGCGTGCGCCGGTCATTGCTTCACATCGGTGCAGAGACTTCGCAGCATGCTGGGCACGCCGACATCATCCGCGAGTCCATCGACGGTGCGAAGTCGATGGGATAGGGATCGCGCTGCGCTGGGTCTCCGGGTAGCAGAATACCCAGGAAGCGAGTGATTCGCTCCCCGGGTATCAGGCCATCTATCGGGCGGCTAGGCCACTGTTGCCTTACGCAAGGTCAGATACGAACCGCCGGCCATCACCACCGCTACGGCACCACCCCACAAGGTCACCCCGGCAGCAGTCCAAGTCAGCGCCCAGCTCCAGAAATTGTCCCAAAAATCGCTGAAGGTCATCAGCGCGGCAACTCCGAGGAGCACAACTCCTAGTCCAATGAAGAAGACCACCATGCCGGTCGTCTTCCAACGCATGTAGATCGTGGCGATCAAGAAGCCGATCATGAACAGCAGTACCATCAGCACGAAGTAGAAACCTACCTGAACCGCCGCGTTGTTATCCGCGATCCACTCCAAGGCGAAGAACCGGGAATCCAGCCACCAACCACCGGTTGCCTTCTCCACCAGTCCCATCAAGTAGTAGAAGATCGATAGCGCCAGTGCGCAGGCCGAAAACAATAGGACCGTTCCGAGGTAGAAACTGCGTCGCGAGACGCTCATGGCCTGAGAAAAGGGGAAGGTTAAGGTCAGTGCCTGGATACCCAACGCCAAAAAGTACCACATGGGCGCTTGGGCTCCGCCGCCATAAACGGCTCCCTCGGCTCCGGCTTCGCGGACTATCCAGAAGATCGCCAACGAGAAAATAAAAGAGCAGCCGAGAATCAACAGCGGGAGGCCAATAAAGACCCATTTGTTGATCAGTTGCATGCGAACTACCTTTATTACACGCTCCATTGCTTTGCCTCCTCATCGCCTTCGGTTGTTTCGCTTTGAACCGGCTGCCCCAAGGCAGTCCGTACGACCAGTTGCTGTAGTGAAACGGGGCTGAGATCAAGACCCAGTTCTCGCGCTTCGGTTTGTTGCCTCTCCGAAAGTCGCGCTCGGATGCTGATGCTCGCCAGCGTTCCCAGAGAATCCCGGTGAATGACCGGGTAACCCTCGATAAACTCGTGCACCGTGCTCGAGTTGCCGCTGACCGTCACCGCGGCCCCTTGAAGGGATTCAGCATCGCTGTCCATCACAATGCGACCACCGTCGATGATGATCACGTGTTCGAGGAGATTTGCGACCTCGTCGATCAGGTGGCTGGAGAGCACGATCGTGCGTGGATACAGCGAAAAATCTTCCACCAGTCGGTCGTAGAAGATCTGCCGAGCCACCGCATCCAGGCCCAGGTATGGCTCGTCGAAGAAGGTCACTTCGGCCCGCGAAGCCAGGCCAATGATCACTCCAACGGCCGAAAGCTGGCCGCGGGATAGCTTCTTGATCTTGCGCTTGACCGGCAAGTTGAAGTCTGCGATCAGCTCCTGGGCTAGCGCCTCGTTCCAATTTTCGAAGAAGAGGGACGCTGCTTTGAACGCCTGAAAGACCTTGTACTCATCGGGGTACTTCTGCGATTCACGAATGAAGCAGATGCGGGACAGGGTTGCATCATGCTCGAAGGGCGCGTGCCCGAAGATCTCGATCTCGCCACTGCCGGGGTACCCCTGACCGGTGAGGATCGACATCAGGGTCGTCTTGCCAGCGCCATTGCGGCCGAGCAGACCGTAGATCTTGTTGGATTCTAGCTGCAGGGTAACGTCATCCAGCGCCTTGACGTCCTTAAACGTCTTAGTCAGCCGTTGCGCCGAAACTGCGATTTTCTCAGACATCACTCATACCTCCGTGGGTCGAATCCAATGGATGTGCGGATTTGATCATGTCCATCAGCTCCTCAACTCCGATGCCAAGTTTCCCCGCTTCGGCCGTCAGCGGCTGGACGTACAGGTCATTAAATTTCTGTCGACGCTTTTGCCTCAGCCGTTCCGGCGCGCCCTGTGCTACGAACATCCCGATCCCCCGCTTCTTATACAACAGCCCTTCTTCAACGAGCTTGTTAATTCCTTTGGCCGCAGTTGCCGGATTGATCCGGTAAAAGGCGGCGAATTCGTTTGTCGATGGCACTTGGGCCTCTTCGGCAAGCACGCCAGCGAAAATATCATTTTCGATCAGCTCGGCGATCTGCATGAAAATCGGTTTCGAATCATCGATCACGCCATGCACTTCCCCTCGTTTGTGGAACCAAATCTCCCAACCAGTTCATTGGTTCATTACTCATGTAACTAACCATAGAACCTGGGTGAAAATTATGCAATACCACTGCCTTCCGCGCACGAAAAAACCGGCCGGCTCTCCGTATTTCCCATATCGGGGAAATGCGGAGAGCCGGCCGGTTCACCAGAAGCCCGGTGGCTATCTGCGCCAAGTCACGCTGGCGCTTATTTGACGGCTAATGCCTTGCTGACCTCAGTGATAATCGCTGGTAGCAACAGTTTGAATGCCTGGGCGCGATGCGAGATCGAGTTCTTTTCCTCTGCCGAGAACTGAGCCAAGGAACGGTTGGAATCTTTGGGCTGGAAGACCGGGTCGTAGCCGAAGCCATGCTCGCCGGCACGCTCGCGGCGCAGCCGGCCTACAAGCTTGCCGAGTTCCACTTGCTGCGCACCACTCGGAGTAGCCAGTGCCGCGGCGCAGACGAACGCGGCGCCACGGTGTTCTTCGGAGATATCGCCGAGCTGCCCCAGCAACAGGTCGATATTCGCTTCGTCGTCACCGTGCGATCCAGACCAGCGAGCCGAGAAGATCCCGGGTGCCCCGCCTAAGACATCAACGCTCAATCCCGAATCATCGGCCAGCGCGATCAGCCCGGTAGCGGCACTGATCTCCTTGGCCTTCTTCAGTGCATTGCCCTCGAAGGTGACCTGATCCTCGACCGGGTCCGGGGCGCCGGCGGTGGCCGCGTCGATGACCTGGGTGTCGACATCCAGGCCAGTCACCTGGCCGCGCAGCAGCTCGCGCAGTTCGCGCAGCTTGCCCTGGTTGCGTGAGGCTAGGACGAGAACTGCCTCGCTCATTTGGCGTTTCGCAGGGTCTCGGTCTGGATCTGCGCCAGCTCGGTGGTCCCGATCAATGCAAGGTCCAGCAATGCGTCGAGCTCTGCACGCTTAAACGGTGCGCCCTCCGCTGTACCCTGCACCTCGACGAAGTCACCGGAACCGGTGACCACAACGTTCATGTCGGTCTCCGCGCGAACGTCCTCCTCATAAGGCAGGTCGAGCATCGGGGTACCGTCGATAATGCCCACGGAGATCGCCGCGACAGAATCGGAGAGCACCTTCGCGTTGGACTTCAGGATTCCCTCGCGGCGGGCCCATTCCAGCGCTTCGGCCAGCGCCACATAGGCGCCGGTGATCGCGGCGGTGCGGGTTCCGCCATCTGCCTGCAATACGTCGCAGTCGAGCACGATGGTGTTTTCGCCCAGCTGTTTGGTGTCAACCACCGCGCGCAGCGAGCGGCCGATCAGTCGGGAAATCTCATGGGTGCGGCCCGACAGCTTGCCCTTGACCGCTTCGCGGGAGTTACGGGTGTTGGTGGCACGTGGAAGCATCGCGTATTCTGCGGTAACCCAGCCGGTCCCCTCGCCCTTGAGCCAGCGCGGCACGCCCTGGGTGAAGGAAGCGGTGCACAGCACGCGGGTATTTCCGAATTCGATCAGAGCCGAGCCTTCGGCCTGGGTGGACCATCCACGGGTGATGGTGATGTCGCGAAGTTGCGCGGCGCTGCGGCCGTCGGCACGTAAAGTCATGCTTCCATCCTAACGAAAGCACCCCGGCTTCCGGGTCTGTGACGGCACCAGAAGCCAGGGTGTTTAGTCCAACAGGGTGCCAACTCGACTTGGCTGGCGGGCGGTGCTAAATCACCGATTCTTCGACCTCGGCAGATGGGCATTTTTTGGCCGGTAGGACACGGTCGAAGAGCCAGGCAAAGACGAAGGTGTAGATCAGGAAGAACACCAGCAATCCTGCTTCCAGGACCAACGCCTCGAGCAGCGTAACCGAGAGGATCCAGGCGAGAATCGGCACAAGAATCAGCACCAATCCGCCTTCAAACCCGAGCGCGTGGGCAATCCGGCGCCCCACGGTGCGCACCTGGGACTCCTGGCGCTTTTCCCATGCCTCGAACAGGGAGGTCCAGATGTAGTTCCAGATCAGGGCCACGACCGAAGAAGTCACGGCGACAATACCGGAATGCCCGCCGCCAAAACCCAAGAGGACCAAGGCCACGGAGGTCAGCACAATGGCGAAGAGCTCATAGGAAAAGACGTAAATGATGCGTCGAAGAACCGAGGACACGAGGTACTCCTTAGAAGTAGTCCATAGGAAGTCCTTGCGGGTTCGCGTCCATGGTGTAGGTAGTTAATTGCCCCGCGAGTCCTCAGCGGGGTGTGCTTTCCAAGCTAGCACGCGGCAATTCTGCTCGCTAGAGTTCGGTGAGCGAAATCACCGGTCTGGCTGGCTGATCCCTCAGCCGAACGGCGATTTCCGGTGATCAAGGTGCGACGGGGTACTGGCTGCGAATCGCGATCCGATTCCAGCTGTTCATCACGATGGTAAGCCAACTGATCGCGGAGACTTGCTCCGCGCTGAGCACCGCGGTGTCCCCGGCGCGCGACGGCGGCACCTCAAGCTGCGTGACCTCTTCGGCCAGGGCCAGCGCCGCGGCCTCCACCTCGCTGAAGTATTGCGATTCCCACCACGCGGCCAGCACAGCCAAGCGGTCGGACGTCTCCCCGAGTTTCAGCGCATCGCGAGTGTGCATTCGCAGGCAGAAGGCGCAGCCGTTGAGCTGCGAAACACGGATCTTGACCAGCTCACCGAGCAGCGGGTCCAGACCGCAGGCCACCAGCGCCGCTTCGGCCTGCGCATTCAACTCGATCAGGGCCTTGTAGGCCTCGGGATGTTGCTTGCCCAGATTTACGCTGCGTCGCGGTGCCGATGGCATAGTTCAGTTCCTCTGTTGGGTTGGCCCGTGGGTGCGGCGGGTTCGGTTGCCTACCCGTGCCGCAAAACCCTGCCCGCTACTTCTTGCGCTTGAGCAGCGGGAACTTGCGGACCTTCTCGTAGTTGATCTTCGGCAGCGAGCCGGTGCGGGACTTGAGGTAGTCGGTTCCGCGGTCGCCCTTGAACAGCGTCGGGTGCTTGTCCTCTTTCAGGGAGCCGGAGTAGACCCCGTAGGTCACCCCGGAAATTGCCACGGCGATCCCGCGGTCATAAGTTTCCTTCGCCTCGTCGACGACCTTGTTGATATCGGTCCACACCGGAATGTGGGTCAGCAGCAGCCGCTCGGCGCCCGCCTCGGTGGCCATCTGCCCGGCACGCTTGCCGGTCAGGTGCACCCCGTCGATCGCGTCGTCGCGGCCCTCCTCGAAGGCCGCTTCGCAGAGGAAGATATCCGAACCCCGGGCGGCATCCACCAGCCCCTGGCAGGTATCGGTATCCCCCGAGTAGGTCAGCACACTGGTCAGCAGTTCCCCGTCGGGGCCAGGCTCGCGGGCCTCGACACGCAAGGCGTAGGACTCTTCGATGGGGTGGCGCACCGGGTAGGGGGTGATGGTGAATGGGCCGATATTCACCGGCTGCAGCGCGGTCCACTGGCGGAAGTCGTAGTCCTTGTGCATGGTGTCGCCCTCGGGCAGGCCGTAGGCGGTCTCGATCCGATTGGCGGTATCCGCCGGCCCATGAACCAGCATTTTTTCGCGGTTCCAGCCGTTTGGGTCCCAGCGGATGGCCACGTGCATGCCGCACAGGTCCATGCAGTGATCCGGGTGGAGATGGGAAATCATGATCCCATCGAGGTCCTTGATATCGGTATAGCGCTGCAGGACGCCCAGGGCGCCGGAGCCAAGATCGAGCAGGATCTTCCAGTCGCGAGTGCCATCAAAGGCAGTGACCAGGTAACAGGACGCCGGGGAGCTCGGGCCCGGGAACGACCCGGTGCACCCGATAATGGTCAGCTTCATTGCTTACTCGCTTTCGCCGCGGCAATCAGTTCCGGGGTTAGCCTGGTGATCGCACCGGTGGGATAGTGGGCGGCCACATGGTCCACATGGCGCACCTGCAATACTTCCGGTCCGAGGAATCGGCGAGCCAATACCCCAAAACTATCAGCGTTCCCGGTGGCAAGGAATTCGTGACGCGCCGCCAGCTGGTCCTCGCGTACCAATTCATGGGTCGTCAAGGCGCGGAAGGCATCCTTTGCGGTCTCCTCGGCGCTGGAGACCAGGGTGACCGACTCCCCCATCACGTAGGAAATCACGCCGGTGAGCAGCGGATAGTGGGTGCAGCCCAGGATCAGCGTGTCCACCTCGGCGGCCTTCAGCGGGGCCAGGTATTCCTCGGCCTGCGCCAGCAGCTCGGCACCGGCGGTAATCCCTGACTCCACAAATTCGACAAACCGCGGACAGGCCACCGCGTGCACCTTCAACGACGGCGCGGCGGCAAAAGCGTCCTCGTAGGCGCGCGATCCCACCGTCGCCTGGGTGCCGATCAGCCCGATCTTCCCATTCTTCGTCGCCGCGACCGCACGGCGCACCGCCGGCTGGATCACCTCGACCACCGGGATCCCGTAGCGCGCGGTATAGCGTTCGCGGGCGTCACGCAGCACCGCCGAGGAGGCCGAATTGCAGGCGATCACCAGCAGCTTCACCCCGGCGTCCACCAGCTCGTCCATCACGCCCAGCGCATTGGCCCGCACCTGGGCGATCGGCAACGGGCCGTAGGGCGAGTTCGCGGTGTCTCCGACGTAGATCAACGATTCGCCCGGCAGCTGGTCGATGATCGCGCGGGCCACGGTCAGTCCACCGACCCCTGAATCGAAGATCCCGATCGGGGTATTGGCATTTGGCGCGCTGAGCGGAGAACTGGCGAAGTAGGAGTTCATCGCCTAGCGCTCCGCATTCATCAGTGCCTGCATCAAGGTGTCCTGCACCCAGGAGACCAAGTTGTACACCAATCCCAGATACTCTTGCGGCGATTGCACGGCCGCGGCATCGACCAGCTGGGCGATCCGCTCCGAATCCGCCTCGTCGCGGATGTCCAGCCGCTCGGCGAGCACCAGGCGCACATCGTTCAACGCCCGCGCGAAGCGTTGCGCGGCCGGGACCTGGAGCACCAGCTTCTCGGTCTCCAGCAAAAGCTGGGCCTCGCGTAATAAAGAGGTCTTTTCGGCGATCAGATCCGCTTCGGTCAGCCGGCGGAATTCCGCGGCCACCGCCTTGTCCTCGCTGGCATCCGGAAGCAGCCGCTTGACCGCGGCATCGGATGGTTCGGGAAGATCCGCGCTCTTTGGGCGCATCCCGGTCAGCGCGTACAGCGGATCGATATCCTCGGGCAGCTCATGCACCGCGGCGCGTTCTTCGAGCACCGTGATGACGTCGCCGAAGAGTTCGCGCAGCAATTTCCGTTCCGAGGCGTGCAGCGTACCGGTGATTCCGCGCGCGCCACTTTTAAAGGCCTTTGCCACGTAGCTTAGGCCTCCTGGGTCATGGTTGCCTGCAATCCGAAGCCGTGCATCGCATGCACGTCGGACTCGATCGCCTCCCGGGCACCGCTGCGCACGACGCAAAAACCGTCGTTGTGCACCTGCAGCATCAGCTGTTCGGCGCGCTCGCGGGTGAAGCCAAAATACGACTGGAACACATAGGAGACATAGCTCATCAGGTTCACCGGGTCGTTCCACACGATAAGGCGCCAGGCCTTATCCTGCGCCTTGAGGGTCTCGGGGTTCGTCATTACATCGGGCATAGCGGTCATAATTCTCATTTTACGCCCCATCTTGCCAGGAGGCGCGGTGCGTTGTGAATATCACCGCAAGCGTGAGGCGTTATACAGTAAAGGCCGGTCCATCCACTTTTCGATCAGGAGCACCACATGCTCACCAGCCTTTTTACCGATCACTACGAGCTGACCATGCTGCAGGCGGCCCTCGCCTCCGGCGCCGCTCACCGCCCCTCGGTGTTCGAAGCCTTCTCGCGCCGACTGCCCGAGGGACGACGCTATGGCGTGGTCGCCGGCACCGGTCGCCTGCTCGAAGGCCTCAAGGACTTCCACTTCGGCGACGCGCAGCTGCGCTTCCTCTCGGATACCAAGGTGGTGAACAAGCAAACCCTGGATTACCTGGAGAACTTCAAGTTCACCGGCGACATCACCGGCTACGCCGAGGGCGAGCTCTACTTCCCGCACTCCCCGATCCTCACCGTGCAGTCCACTTTCGCCGAGGCCTGCGTGATCGAAACCTACATCCTCTCGATCCTGAACCACGATTCGGCCATCGCCTCGGCCGCCTCGCGCATGATCGCCTCGGCCGGCACCCGTCCGTGCATCGAGATGGGCTCCCGGCGCACCCACGAGGAATCCGCGGTGGCCGCGGCCCGCGCCGCGATCATCGCCGGATTCGATTCGACCTCCAATCTGGAGGCCGGCGCACGCTACGGGATCAAGACGGTAGGCACCTCCGCGCACTCCTTCACCCTGCTGCACGACACCGAAGAGCAGGCCTTCGCCGCGCAGATCCAATCGCTGGGCAAAGACACCACGCTGCTGGTGGACACCTACGAGGTGGAGGCCGGGGTGCGCACCGCGGTCAAGGTGGCCGGTCCCGAGCTCGGCGGGGTGCGTCTGGACTCCGGCGACCTGGTCCAGCAGGCCGGCTGGGTGCGCGAGCTGCTCGACGACCTGGGCAACTGGAACACCAAGATCACCGTCACCTCTGATCTGGACGAATACGCGATCGCGGCCCTGGGCAGCGCACCGGTGGATTCCTACGGCGTGGGCACCGCCCTGGTCACCGGTTCCGGGCACCCGACCGCCTCGATGGTCTACAAGCTCGTCGCCCGGCAGGATTCGGCCGGCAGCTGGATTCCGGTGGCGAAGGCCTCGGCGAACAAGGCGAGCGTCGGCGGGCGCAAGCACGCGGTCCGCCAGCTGAACGAACGCAACCGTGCCACCGCGGAGATCGTCTCGCTCGAGGAGTACAGCACCGGCGGGCCCGAGCGCCAGCTTTCGGTGCCCTTCGTCACCGCGGGCCGGATCGATGAGTCCTTCATCGGCGCGGCCGGCGTGGAGAAGGCCAGGGCGCGCCACCACGCCTCGATCCAGGAAATGCCCGGAGTGGCACGCAAGCTCCAGCGCGGCGAGCCGGTCATCCCGACGATCATCCGCGAGGACTGAGCGCCGAGGCAGTATTATGGTTAAAACCCTATTCACTCGCAATGATTAGGAGCAAAACATGACTCGAGCCCTGCTAGTTGTCGATGTCCAACCGGATTTCTGCGAAGGCGGCCCGCTGGCCGTGGCCGGCGGCAACGCCGTCGCTGCCGCGATCGCCGAGGATGTGATGGCCCGCCGCGAGTCCTACAGCGCGATCATCACCACCCAGGACTGGCATATCGATCCGGGAGCCCACTTTTCCGAGGCCCCGGACTTCGCCGACTCCTGGCCGGTGCACTGCGTCGCCGGCACCGAAGGCGCGGAGCTGCACCCAAGCATCGCCGCGCTGGAAGTCGACGCGCACTTCGCCAAGGGCCGCTTCACCGCCGCCTACTCGGGGTTCGAGGCCCGGGTCCTGGATCCGGGCGCGGCCCCGGAGGATGAGTCCGGCGCCCTGCTGGATCAATGGTTGCGCGAGCGAGGCATCACCACGGTGGATATCGTGGGCATCGCCACCGATCACTGCGTGCGCGCCACCGCGCTGGATGCCGCCCGCGCCGGATTCAGCACCACCGTGCTCGCCCCGCTGACCGCGGCGGTGAGCCCGCAGAACCTGCCGGCGGTCTACACCCAGCTGCGCGAGGCCGGAGCCATCGTGCTTACCCTGGGGCTGGAACCGGTCAGCCCCGCGCCCTGAGCCTTCGTAAAACGCCGACGGCGCCCCGCTTTATGCGGGGCGCCGTCGGTCGTTCGCCGGACCTATTTGCACCCGAGAAACCAATCCTGCAGCCTGTCGCTGCGCCGCCGCACCGGCTACTTTTCGCCCACGGCCAGCGAAGCATCTGCGGATGCGGTAGGCGTGGGCTCCGCCTGGCGCTCGCGCTGGATCGCTCCGGGCTGCCGGCTGCTGGCGATATCCGCGGGGTTGACCAGGTCGATCTCCCCGGTGGCCTGCAGGTACCAGTCGGTCAGCAGCGGATCCTTGGTGCCCAGCCCGGCACCGGCTCCTTCCTCCTTGCGCACCTCGGTGGCGTTGAACACGAAGTCATCGCCGAAGTCCTCGATGCCGCGGCGGATGCCCTGGGCGATCGCCGCATGGGCGAACTTGACCCGCAGAATATATGGATCGGTGCGCAGATCGCGCCACCAGGCGATCATGATGCCCATCACCACAAAGGCGAACGGCAGTGCCGAGACCACCATCAGCGATTGCAGTCCGGCCAGCCCCTCCGCTCCGCCGGCCAGCAGCAGCGAGGCCGCGGTGAGCCCCAGCAGCAGCCCCCACACCACGGTGACCCAGCGCGAAGGCTCGGGCCGGCCGCGCTGCGACATCGAGGCCATGACGATCGAGGCCGAATCGGCCGAGGTGACGAAGAAGACGATGATCGAGGCCATCGCGATGATCGACAGCACGGTGCCTCCGGGCAGCTGGTCCAGGACCGCGAACAGCATCGCCTCCGGCGAACCGGCATCGCTGATGCCCTGGCCGGTCAGCTCCATCCACATCGAGGTGCCGCCGAAAATGGAGAACCAGAAGAAGCAGACCAGCGCGGGGACGATGATCACCACGGTCACGAACTCGCGCAGCGTGCGGCCGCGGGAGATCTTGGCGATGAACAGGCCCACGAACGGGGTCCAGGTCACCCACCAGGCCCAGTAGTAGGTGGTCCAGCCGCCCATGAACTCGGCCGCTTCCGGGCTCTGGTTCGGGTTGCGCATCAGCATGGTCCACAGCTCGCCGAAGAACGCGGCCATGCTGGCGGGCATGAAGTTCAAGATGAACAGGGTCGGCCCGACGATGAAGATGAACAGCGCCAGCATCCCGGCCAGCACCATATTCAGGTTCGACAGGGCGCGGATGCCGCGCTTGACCCCGGAGACCGCCGAAAGGATGAACAGCACCGTCAGCACGGCGATCGAGCCGATCAGGAACGTGTTGCCCACCGGCCCGGCCCCGCTGACCATCTGGTAGCCGCGGCCGATCTGCAGGGCGCCGATGCCCAGCGAGATGGCCGTGCCGAACAGCGTCACCAGGATGGCGAAGATGTCGATGGCCATGCCGATCGGACCGTGGGTGCGGGCGCCGAAGATCGGTTCGAAGATCGAGGAGATCAGCGGCGGACGCCCGCGCCGGTAGGCGCTGTAGGCGATGGCGCCGCCGACCAGCGCGTAGTAGGCCCAGGCGATCGGGCCCCAGTGCAGCATGGTTTGCGCCATGGCATCGTGCATGGCATCCGGGGTTCCGGCGGCCGACTCGAACCCGTAGGGCGGATCCTGGAAGTAGACCAGCGGTTCATAGGGGCCATAGAACAGCAAGCCGATGCCGATGCCGGCCGAGAACAGCATCGCCACCCAGGACACGGTCGAGAATTCGGGTTTCTCATCGTCGGCGCCCAAGCGGATGCCGCCGGTGCGCGAATAGCCGACCACCAGCATGAACACGGCGATCGCGATCGAGAGCAGCCCGAACATCCAGCCGAAGTTCGTGGTCACCCAGGACAGCGCCGTGCCGCCGAGCGTGGCGACGGTATCAGGTGCCAGCACGGCCCAGAGAATCACCGCCACAATCAACGCGCCGGATAAGGCGAAGACAAGTTTATTGGTGCGGAAATCCTGCCTGGTCGATTCTACGCCGATGCCCGGAATCAGGGCCGGATGCACCAGCCCGGGCTGGGTGAATTCCTTGAGCAGCTTGCGCATCGGAGGCCGGGGTCGGGCGGGGTGCGGTTCCCGCGGGGTATTCTGCTTTGCCATGTTTTCCACCTGAGGTCGCTTTGTCGTCACTGCCTTGCCGGCGCGGGCTGGATCCGGTTCCTCACCCGATCCTGCGCCCGCACCACGGCGGCGGGTCCGCGGCAGCGCGCCGGGCCGCGGACAGGATGCCGGGCCCAAACGGCACGGTGGCCCCGGCCGCCTGGTCCACGTGCAGCCCGAGGATTTCCTCGGTCGCCACCAGTTGCCCCGAGCGGTACAGCTCGTGAGCCAGATGCAGTTTCTTCGCGCCGAAGCCGGCCAGCACCGTGCGCACGCTCAGCGGTTCGCCGAGCGAAACCTCCTGCAGGTAGCGCACATGGGCTTCCACGGTGTAGAGCGAGCAGCCGCTGGCGGCCCGGTAGTCCTCCCCCAGGCCCAGCGACTCCATCGCGGCATCCGTGGCGTATCCGAAGACCAGCACGTAGTAGGGCTCGGACATGTGCCCGTTGTAATCGATCCAGGCCGCGTCAACCGTCGTTTCGTAGCTGCTCAGCAGCCCCGGCTGTTGGGCGCTCATCCCCGGCCTCCGGCAAGTTTGCGGATGGCGATAATCCCGGCGTCGCGTTCGGCGACCAGCTGCCCGAAACTCCGTTCGCCGGCGGCCGTGTCACAGCCGGCCACCACCGAATCGCGCAGCTCACCGGTCAGCTCCGGGGCATCCAGGCGCGTCCACGGCGACTTCAGCGACGGTCCGAAATGGTCGAGCATATGCGCCATGCCGCCTTCGCCGCCGGCCAGATGGAAGGTGAGCATCGGGCCATGCATCGGCCAGCGCAGCCCCGGGCCGTCGGTGATCGAACGGTCGATCTGCTCGACCGTGGCCTCGCCGTTGTCGATCATGTGCAGCGCCTCGCGCCACAGCGCCTCCTGCAGGCGGTTGGCGATGAATCCGGGGACCTCGCGGTCCATCAGGATCACCGACTTGCCGATCTGCTCGTAGAATTCGGCGGCCCATGCCTCGGCCCGCTTGCTGGTCAGCTCGCCGCCGACCACCTCGACCAGCGGGATCAGGTAGGGCGGGTTGAACGGATGGCCGACCACAAAACGCTCGGGGTGCGCCAGCGCCGCGGCCATATCCGTCATCGGGTAGCCGGAGGTGGAGGAACCGATGACCACGTCCGGATCCACCACCGCGTCCAGCTCCGCGAACAGCTTGCGCTTGAGCTCTAGCTGTTCGGGGGCCGATTCCTGCACGAACCCCGCCCCGGCGACCGCTTCGGACAAATCGGTGTGCACGCTGAAGGCGTTCTTGTCCGCTCCGTGGACCATGTCCAGCTGTTCCAGGGCCGGCCAGGCCGCCTCGATCAGCCGTCCCAGTTTCGCGGCCGCGTCGGGTGCCGGGTCCCAGACCTTGACCTGGTAGCCGCGGGCCAGGAAGTAGGCGGCCCAGCCGCCGCCGATGGTTCCTGCACCGATGCAGGCGATGGTGTCGATGTCGTTGATTGCGCGAATGCGTTCCATGCTCAGGCTCCTGCCGGGATCTGGACTTTGAGGTCGAGGATTTCGCGGGCCTCGTCGGGGGTCGCCACTTCGGCGCCCAGGGATTCGATAATGCCCACCGCGCGGTCGGTGAGCTGCGCGTTGGTGGCTTTCACTCCCTTGGACAGGTACAGGTTGTCCTCCAGGCCGACGCGGGCGTGGCCGCCGGCCAGCACCGACTGGGCCACCCAGGGCAGCTGGTTGGCGCCGATGGCGAAGGAGGTGAATTCCGCGCCCTTGGGCAGCAGGTTGACCATCGCGTGGAGCAGGCCCGGGTCCACCGGGGCCCCGTAGGGCACGCCCATGCACAGCTGGTACAGCGGCGGCGGGTCGATCAATCCCTCCTGCACCATGACATTGGCGAACCACAGGTTCCCGGTGTCGAAAATCTCCAGCTCCGGGCGCACCCCCAGCTGCTGGATCCGTGCCGCGCCTTCGCGCAGCATGTCCGGAGTGGAGACGTAGAGGTTGCTGCCATCGCCGAAGTTCAGCGAACCGCAGTCCAGCGTGCAGATTTCCGGCAGCAGCTGCTCGACGTGGGGCAGCCGTTCCAGGCCGCTGACCAGGTCGGTGCCCGGCTGCTGGGCGGTCGGGTTCTGCGGGTCGAGGACCAGGTCCCCGCCCATTCCGGCGGTCAGGTTGATGACCGGGTCCACCTCCGAGGCGCGGACGCGTTCAACGACCTCGCGGTAGTATTCGACCTTGCGCGAGCTGAGCCTGGTCTGCAGATCGCGCACGTGGATGTGGACGACCGAGGCACCGGCCCGTGCCGCGGCAATCGCATCGTTGGCGATTTCTTCCGGAGTCACCGGAACGAATTCGCTCTTTGCGGTGGTGTCGCCTGCTCCGGTCAGGGCGCAGGTCAAGATTATTTTTCGGTTCATCTCTAATCTCCTTTTGTAGCTCTTTTGCCCGGTCTGCGAATTACCGGGATTCCGCGGCCCAACGGGAATCGGCCCGGGATCCGTCCAACGCGATGCAGCGCCGGAGATAGTCGCGCAATCCGCGGGCCATGGCCGGCTTGTCGATCACCCGGGTCAGCACCTTGATGCCGTATCCATCCATCAGCGAGGTCAGTTCCAGCGACATGCTGTCGGGGTCGCCCGCCCGGAACAGCCCCTGGCGTTGGCCATCCTCGATCGTGCTGCGTACGGTCGCTACCCAGCGCCGGTAACTCTCGACATAGGCCTCGTCGTAGCGTCCATCCACGGTGATCTTGTTCCACATCTGGACCCAGATCGACCATTCAAGCTCCGCGGTTCGCCCATCGGGAGATTGCAGCTCAAGCAGCCTGGTCAACCGCTCGGCCGGGTCGGTTACCTCGCTCAGCCACGCGACTTGTCGGTTATAGGCCAGTTTCACCGAGTAGTTCATGGCCGCGCCGAACAGTTCCTGCTTGGTCGGGAAGTAATAATGGACCGTCGCGCTGGATACTCCGGCTTCGGCCGCGATGTCGGCAATCCGCACCGATTCAAAGCCCTGCTCGGCAAATAATCGCCAAGCCGTTTCGATAATTTTGCGATGGCCTAACTTTTGATCAGCCGACGGGAGACGCTCAGCGGCACCCTCCAGTCTCGGGATGGCGGCGGAAACCGCAGAGCTCTCCTCGCCCATGATCCAGCTGACCGTCACCCCGGTAGCTGTGGCAAGGCGCAGCAGCTCGTCGGCGGTAAACCGCCGCAATCCTTTCAAAGACTTGGAGAGCTTCGTTTCATCGATGCGAATTTGCGCGGCGATCTCCCGCTGCGAACTGCCGCTCTTTTTGATTGCGGTCCGGATCCGCTCGCCGATCGGGCCCATGGCTGTGGTACTTGGCATGCCAGCTAGCCTATATGCAACTTTCATGAATCGCAAAGTATTTTGATATTTAGTCAGAACTTGCGATTTTGGGAACCGCGTCGCATTGGCGATTCATGCCGTGGCAGAAGCGAATCCGGGAGCAACGGCGCAAGACACGGAACGGTTTCCAGCAGTTCCTAGGCCGAGCCGCTCTGGGAAAGCTCCTTGCGAGCGGCCGGAAGCAAGTACGCCAAAGGTGCATCCCGCAGCTGGGCTCAACGCCGCCGGCCGCGGAGACGATGTTTGCGTCATGCGCTCGGCGGCCCTGTCCAGCAATGCGAGGAAAGCAAGCGGTGCCCGAAGCCGGGTCCTACCGGATCCTGGCGGGCAGGCTGCATGGAATGGCGACTTTCAAGAGCGAAAATAACAACTGCTCGCCGCTCGGATTCCGTTCGGTTCACGGCGCTGGCCACAGGCCTGGAAGCGGCCAGCCCCCGCGCCCCGAGCCTTCGTTAAACGCCGACGGCGCCCCGCATGATGCGGGGCGCCGTCGGCGGATCGCCGGACCTATTTGCGCCCGACGAACCAATCCTGCAGCTTGTCGATGCGCGCCTGCAGCTGGTCCGCGGTCGCCTGCGGCACCGCCGGACCGCCGCATACGCTGCGCAGCTTGTTGTGCACCTGCCCATGCGGCACGCCGGTGCGCGAAGCCCAGGCCGAGACGTTCTTGGACAGCTTCGAGCGCAGGTCCATCATCCGCCGGTGGTCGCTGACCGGTTCGGGCTTCGTGGCCCCGCGCGAAATCTGCTTGTTCTGCTGCTCGCGCAGCAGCGCGGACACCTGCTCGGTATCCAAGAGGCCGGGAATCCCGAGGAAGCCGAGCTCCTCATCGCTGCCCAGCTCCGCGCCGGTGCCGAATTCGCCGCCATCGAAGAGCACCCGGTCGAAGGAGGCCTGGGAATTCAGCGCCTCGAATTTGGCCTTGTTCAGCTCGTCGCTGGCTTTCTCCTCGCGATTCGCCTCTTCGAGGAACGCGTCGTCCAGTCCGTCTTCGAGCTTCTCCCCTTCGCGGTCCAGCGCGTGGTCGCGTTCGATCTCCATCTCGTTGGCCAGCGCCATCAGCACCGGCACCGAGGGCAGGAACACGCTGGCGACCTCGCCACGCTTGCGGCTGCGCACAAAACGCCCGACGGCCTGCGCGAAGAACAGCGGGGTCGAGGTGGAAGTGGCATACACGCCCACGCACAGCCGGGGCACGTCCACACCCTCGGACACCATGCGCACCGCGACCATCCAGCGCGAATCCGAGGCGGCAAAATCGTCGATCTTCTGCGAGGCCTTCGGGTCATCCGAGAGGATGGTGGTGACCTTCTCGCCGCTGATCGCCTCCAGCTGGGTGGCATAACCGCGCGCGTCCTCATGGTCGGTGGCGATCACCAGGGCGCCGGCATCCTTCACGGTGCGCCGCACCTCGGAAAGCCGGCGATCCGCCGCACGCAGCACCGAAGGAATCCAGTCGCCGTGCGGGTCCAAGGCGGTGCGCCACGCATGCGCGGTGACATCCTTGGTGAATCCGGCGCCGAGCTCGGCTTCCATCTCCTCGCCGGCCGCGGTGCGCCAACGCATCGCCCCGGAATAGGCCATGAACAGCACCGGGCGCACCACGTGGTCCGCCAGCGCCTTGCCATAGCCGTAGGTGTAATCCGCCTTCGAGCGGCGGATGCCATCGCCCTCGTCCACATACTGCACGAAGGGAATCGGCGCCGCGTCCGAGCGGAACGGAGTACCGGTCAGCGCCAGCCGGCGGGTGGCCGGCTCGAAGGCCTCGCGAATGCCATCGCCCCAGGAGAGCGCGTCGCCTGCGTGGTGCACCTCGTCCATCACGACCAGCGTGCGCGCGCCTTCGGTTTTCGCCCGGTGCACCGCTGGCTTCTGCGCCACCTGCGCATAGGTCACCACGACGCCCAAGTAGTGCGAGCCGTGCCGCCCATCGGAGTTCTTGTAGTTCGGATCCAGCGCGATTCCCACACGTGCCGCGGCATCGGCCCACTGCTTTTTCAGGTGGTCCGTGGGCGCGACGACGATCATCCGGTTGATCTTGCCCGAATCGACCAGCACCTTCGCCAGGCGCAGCGCGAAGGTAGTTTTACCCGCACCGGGGGTCGCCACGGCCATGAAGTCCCGTGGTTCGGCGTCAAAGTATTTTGCCAGCGCCTCGGCCTGCCAGGCACGAAGCTTCGGCCCGGTTCCCCAGGCAGCCCGTTCCGGGTATGCCGGAGGGAGCTTGTCTTCCAGCGGAAGCTTGTCACCAAAATCAAAAAGTGTCTCGGTCATTTACCTTTTCCCGATGGTTCCTGCTGGTTGTCCCGCTACTTAACCCATCATGGATTCGTAGATTTCCTTGCATTCGGGGCAGACCGGGAACTTCTTCGGGTCACGGCCCGGCGTCCACACCTTGCCGCACAGCGCGATCACCGGCTCGCCGGACAACGCCGACTCCATGATCTTTTCCTTCTGCACATAGTGCGCAAAGCGCTCATGATCGCCGGCCTCGACGCCATGCGTCGTCTCCGTGCGTTCGATCGTTGATGTTCCACCACGGGTTTCTTCAGACTGTTCCACCATGCCACCAATTCTAGTACGCCACGGCCCAGCACGGCACCCTCGGCGATGGGAGCTTGTCCACACCGCCATCCCCTTGACTCGTCCGCTGCCCCGGCAGGACGCGCATGAATACCCGCACAACCAGCACATTTATCCTCCGCCGCCGCCGTCCTGCCCCGACGGGCTCAAGTCATTTCAAACCTCCGATGCCACCGGGTGTGTCTGCGCAGCCTAATTGCGCGGAGGCTTATCCACAGTCCGCGCTCCGCACGCTCACCTCCGTTTGTCCGGGCGCATACTCGAACCCATGAACACCACCGCCCTCGGGGACACCCTCAGCCAGCTGGACCGGAAGCTCACCGAGCTCACCGGCCCAGGCTTGTCCCCGAGCCTGGCGGGCACCGACCTGCGGGCCCTGTTCACCGGCACCACACAGCTGCTCACCACCCTGCGCGAACACCTGGCCAGCACCGAGGACCCACGCCTGGCCCTCGAACTCGCCACCGCCGGTCAAGCGCTGGCCGATGAAGCCGCCCGCATGCGCGTGGCCGCCGCGGACCGCATCGCGGCCACCAACGCTCACACCCTCCACACCGACGAACTGGACGCGCTGCGCACCACCGGAGCCGACACCAGCCGGGACGCGCAGCGCTGCACCGGGCGGCCCAGCTTCCTGGACCCCGCCGCCCTCTTAGCCTCTTGGCTTCACCTGCCCTACACCGAAGCGGCCACCCTCATCCAGGATGCGAGTGATCTCATTGGCCGCCGGGACCCGGCAGGCCAGTCGGTCCCGCCGCGCTTCACCCACCTCGGCGCGCTGTTCACTAGCCCGGATCCCGCCAGAGCCCCGGTGCTGCATCCGTCCCTCGTGCAGGAGACCAGCCGCAAGCTGGCTAAACGCGAACCGAAGGATCTGACCTTCGAAGGCATCGGCACCGAGGCGACACTGCGCCATGCTGATGGGCGGGCGGTGGAGGAACACGCCGCCGAGGTGCTGCGCGGGGCGCAGAGCGTGAAGGAAGCCGAGAAGCACGTGACGCAGCTGATCAGCAGCGCCGCCACCACGCCGGGTACCGCGACCAAAGCGTCGGTGCGGCGCGGGTTGTATGCGTTGCCGGTGCGCAATGCGCTGAGCCGGGAGTTCCTCTTGCGGGTGAGCACGCTGGAGGGAGAGGTGCTCGATTCGTTGATCGCGCAGGCCAATAATCCGCGCACCCGGGTGGGGCAGGCGGTGCGCACGAACCCCGGAGACCCTGCACCGTCCCACGACGAAGCAGAAGCATCCGAGGCCATCGAGACGACCAGCAGCGAACAAAACGGCACCGACGAGGATGAAGACGCTGCGTCGGCCGTGGATCCGAGCATTCTCGAACCGGCCGTACCGGAAGCCACCACCGAACCAAACACCGCGAGTTCGGGCCTCCCGGATTTCCTTCCCGAAGGCGTGGGCAACGAAGCACGCTGGGACCCCGAAGAGACCGAAACCATCGCGACCGTGCCCGAACGGGCGCTGAACGCGCTGCTGGACATCCTCACCACCACCACTGCTGGTGGAGGGTCGCGGATCCGGCCCGAGGTGATCGTGCATCTGAAGTTGGAGAACCTGCAGGATCTGGCCGCCGGGGATGCACGGACCGCGCACGGGGTGCATCTGCCGCCCGGCGAGCTGAGACGGCTCTTGTGCGAGGCCGAGATCATACCGGCGGTGTTCAATTCGAAGAGCGAACTGCTTGATTATGGCCGAGCCCAACGCATCGTGCCGGAGAAGCTCAAGCGGGCGGTGCTGGCCCGCGATCGCGGGTGCATTGTGCCCGGGTGCACGGAGCCGCCGGAGAAGGTGGAGTTCCACCATATTGATCCGTGGTGGAAGGGCGGGGAGACGAAGCTGGGCAATTTGGGGGCTTTGTGCCGTGGTGCGCATATGGATGCCGATGCGGGGCGGATCCAGGTGGTATTGGTGGATGGGTTGCCGCATGTGATTTTGCCGAAGCATGTTGATCCGGAGCAGCAGCCGCGGCGTAATACGTATTGGGACTAGCCACTGGTGAGCGGGAGAACTCCGCCCACGACCGTGACCGCGCAAGGCGCAGGAGACCAGGGCATCAATTCGGTTAGTTCGTGAGTTAAGACAACGCCCGCATCAACCGGGTCGGAGAAAATCCGACCCGGTTGATGCGGGCGTTGCAGGGTTTGCTGTCTAGCGGTTGACCAGCACCGCTTGCATCAGCTCCGGCTGACGCGCGTCCATGGTCTTGCCACCAATCTTGATCCCAAGGAACAGCATGATGGAACCGGTGATCAGGCCGACCGCGACGGTAATGTATCCGGCCAGCATCGATTGAGTCACCCAACCGAAGATATATGGCACCAGCGTTGGAATCAGCAGCACACCCATGATGCCAAAGGTCGCCAGCTGAGTCAGCGCCACGCGGGCACCATTGCCTGGCGGAGTCTTCATCGGATTGTCCCCAGGCAGCGGCACCGCGTAGGTGTACCGCGCCGAAGCGATCGAGGCGACGCCCAACGCAATCAGGAACGCTCCTATGGACATTCCCAGATCGCCGGGAATACGCCACGGCTGACCGGTCAGCGTGGCCGGCAAGACCGCGGCCAGGATCAGCGGCACGATGACCAGTGCGAAGCACGCCAGCACGCGGCCCAAACGATCGTCCTTGCCCGTCACACCGGTCAGCACATGCAGCGCAAAGGCGGTGTTGTCATAGGAGACATCCGCGGAGATCGAGAAACCCATCAAAATGCCGATCAACGGACCGAGCAGCAGCATCATGGAGTAGTTTCCCGTGGTTCCGCTGGCAAAGTAGAAGATGATCGGGAGCATCGGCACCATGATCACGCTCAACGCATAGCGCGGGTCTTTGAACCAATAGGTCAGGGCGCGCGCGGCCACCGCGCCGCTGGGCGTAGCCGGGGTGATTTTGAAGAACCCCAATCCCTTCGCGCTCGATGCACGCTGCGCGGCCGGCGGAGTGACCGTGGCCTTGCCGGTGGCTCGGGTCAGCAAGAGATACAGCCCGGCCAGGTAGACCAGCGCCAACGCAAGGTGCAGCCCCAAGGCCGCGAACTGACCGGTGGCAAAGTCATTTGGCACGGCTGCAAAGGCACCGAGCGGGGTGAACGCAAGGACCTTGGTGGCGGGGATCAGCAGGTCGAAGATCGATTCGACGTTGGTGGCGATCGTGGTGATGATCGGGCCCAGGCTGATCAACAGCAAGAACAGCACACCGAAAGACAGCTCGCGGAAACGGCGCTTGGCGCGCAGCGCGGTGGCCATGATCGTCAGGTACTGGCAGAGCAGAATCGCCATCACCCAGGTGCCGATCGCACAGAGCAGCCCAACGATGAGCGCCAATGGATCCAGTCGCCAGATCGTGGAAAAGCCCAGCACCGCAAGCATCGTCAGAAAGGCCGGAACCGAGATGAACCCGGCGAGGATCAGCCCGCGGGCCAAGGTCTTGGCCTCGATGCCGAAGTGGACGAAGCGCTGTGGCTCCAGGGTCAGGTCCACACCGGTGATCATCGGCGGGATCACCGCCCAACCGAGCACAATCACCGAACCGACCAGCACGCTCACCCAGCCGCGCGCCTCTAAGTTGTCGGCGCTAAACCACATGGCCAGCGACAGCATCACCACCATGCCCAGCGCGTAAAGCCCACCGATGATCACGCCCGCCAGCTGCCACGGGCTGCGCTTGAAGCCGTTGGCCAGTAGCCGCAGCTTCAGCTTTAGGATGTACGCAACCATGACAGCCCTTCACTTGTGCCACGGCCGCCGACCAGATCGACGAAGCGGTCCTCCAAGGACATCCCGTCGCGTACCTCGTCCACCGTGCCCGAGGCCTTGAGCACGCCGCCGTCGATGACCGCCACATGCGAGCACATGCGCTGGACCAGGTCCATCACGTGCGAAGAAACGATCACGGTGCCGCCGAAGGCGACGTAGTCGTTGAGGATGTCGCGGATATTCGCCGCGGAAACCGGGTCCACCGCTTCGAAGGGCTCATCGAGCACCAGCAGCTTCGGCGAGTGGATCATCGCGGTCGCTAGCGAAATCTTCTTGGTCATGCCCGCGGAGTAGTCCACGACGAGTTTGTCGCCGTCCGCGCTCAAATCCATCACGCGCAGCAGGTCTTCGGTGCGCGTGGTGACCTCCTCGCGGTCCATGCCGCGCAGCAGGCCGGCGTAGGTCACCAGCTGCCGGCCGGTCAGCCGGTCGAATTGGCGCACCCCGTCGGCGAGCACGCCCAGGGTCCGCTTGGCGGTGTGCGGCTCCGCCCAGATGTCCACCCCGTTGACCAGCGCGCTGCCCTGATCCGGGCGCAGCAGTCCGGTCGCCATTGAAAGCATCGTCGTTTTGCCTGCACCATTGGGTCCGACTAGTCCATAGAAGGACTTGGCGGGCACCTGGAGGCTGACATTGTTCACCGCCACCTTGTCACCAAATTGCTTGGCAAGGTTCCTTATTTCGAGCGCCATGCTATTCATGTGTCGAGAATATCAACCTGCCAAGTCAAGACGCATCATCCTTTGGAGTTAATCTCGTAGCCCAGGCCCGTGGTAGGAGCATCCGGGCAGAATAAAACGGCCCACTTTCATCGCCTGAGCAATGAAAGTGGGCCGTCATGGGCTGCGGGTGCTTAGAACAGCACGCGGGCCAGCTTCTGGCGCGATGCCGCCACGCGCGGATCCGCGTTGCCGATCACCGCGTAGAGCTCGATCAGCCGGCGGCGGATCCGTTCGCGGTCTTCATCGGCCAACCGCGAGATCAGCGAGACCAGCCGGGCGAAGGCGTCTTCCACATGTCCGCCGACCAGGTCCAGATCCGCAACGTTCAGCTGCGCGGTGAGATCATCCGGGTTTTCTGCCGCGGCGGCTCGCGCCTCGTTCAGCTCCAGGGCCTGCGTGCGGGAGAGCAAACGCACCTGGTAGACGCCGACCTGGGCGTCCTGATCGTTGGGCTTTTCGTTGAGCGCCTCAAGGTAGGCTGCCTCGGCGGCGGCGTAGTCACCGGCGTCGATCGCATCCACCGCCTTTTGGTGCAGCGGCGGCAATGGCTGCTCTTCGCTTCCGCCGGAGAAGGCCGGAACGCTCCCGGCCAAGCCCTGCTGCACGCCCAGTTCGGCCAGCTGGTTGAGCACCTGGTCGATCTGCTCGGCAGCTGCCGGGCCTTGGAAGAGCGGGACCGGCTGGCCGTTGACCAACGCGATCACCATCGGGATCTGCTCCGCCTTGAACGCTTGGGCGATATTCGGGTACTTCTCCGCGTCCACCAGGCCGAGCACCATCTTGCCGGCGCGGCGATCCACGAGGGTTTTCAGCGCGGCGTCGAGGTCTGCGGAGACCTGCACCCGAGGCGAACCCAGGGAGACGATCGCCGGCACCTGCTGGGAGAGCCCGACAAACTGCTGGAATGCGGCCTCGTCCAGGGTCAGCGTCCAGCTAGCCGCCGCGCCGGGTGCGTTCTCCTCGGTGGCCTGCGGGCCGTGGGCGGCCAGGGAGCCTAAATCGATGGCTCCGCGCGCCGAGGGAATATGTGGTTCGGTCATTAGTTCTCCTCCGCCTGCTTGACGCTCAGCAACACTACCTCGCTGGCGACAAGCTGAATCTTGTCGTCATTGCCGGACGCTGGGATGTACATCATCACCGGTTCGGCGTACGTGATCTCTACGTTACCGGTAGAGGTGCTCGATCCAAGCAACTTCTTGGTCAGCTCGTCGGCGCTCTCCAGCGGATCTGCATCCTCGGTGCGCTCGAATACTGCCTTCTGGTTCAGCCGGCCGGTGACGATCGCACCGCCATCGGGGGTGGAGATCACCTGCGTGTCCTTCTTGTTGACCGAGCGCGAGTACTTCACATTCGCCTCGTTGGCTTCTTCCTTTTCCTTCTTCTGCCCCGAGTGGATCGCCTTGATGAATTCGGATTCCGCGAAGTTGCCCTTGTGCTTGGACTTCTCGTTGGTCAACACGTCCGCGAGCTGATCGAGCGCCTCTTCCGGCTTGACCTTCAGCCCTTCGGCATTGCTGCCCAGCTGCTGGATCGAGGGGTCTCCCACCGCGATGCCCGGGAAGGTCGAGTTCGGCAGCATCTGCGCGGCGAAGCTGACCTTGTAGTTTTCGCGAGCGCTGTCCTGCTTCAGGGTCAACGCCATCGGCAAGGTGGCCGGATCCGAGTCCTTTGCGGTCACCACCGAGATCACCCGCGGGAATTTCGCCTCGGAGCTATTTGGCACGGCGGCCGAGCGAATCACCGCGGTCTTCAGCGCCAGCGGCTTGGCGATCTTGATGTCGTCATTCAGGATGTCGTAGCGCTTGGTGCGCAGGTCCTTGAAGGCACCGGAGGTACGGGCATCCAGGTCCTTCTTCGTATTCTTCTCGTCGGCCTTGCCGATCTGTTTCTCCACGTCGCCCAGGATCCGCTGCAGCTGCTCCTCGGTGAGCACCGGGTAGCTATCGGGTTCGGCTTCCGCGGACGTCGATTCGTCGGCCGGCTTCGAGTCGTCGGCGGGCTTGGATTCCTCCGCTTTCTCCGATTCCTCGGATTTCGCGGAGTCCGATGCCTTGGCCGATTCGGCTGGCTTGTCTTCCGACGGTGCCATCGGCACGCTGACC
This sequence comes from Glutamicibacter sp. AOP12-B1-11, assembly GCF_052379245.1. Lineage (NCBI taxonomy): Bacteria > Bacillati > Actinomycetota > Actinomycetes > Micrococcales > Micrococcaceae > Glutamicibacter > Glutamicibacter sp. AOP12-B1-11. The sequence continues at coordinate 25,857 of NZ_JBQSYL010000008.1, forward strand.
CCGCCCACGGCCAAGGCGAGCACCGCGACCATGGCCAGCGAGTTCTGCGTGGTCGAGCCGCCCATGGCGCTCGGGGAGGCAGCTTCGGCGCGGCGCGCAGGCTTGGAAGGCTTGATCACGCGCATCAGCAGCAGGGCCACACCGAAGACGAGCAGCAGCGCGCCGATGATGATCAGCGGCAGCGCCCATGGCATGGCATCGTCGTTGGCATAGGTGACCGAAATATCGGTTGGCGCCGCCTTGGTGCCATCGGCGGCCAGCAGCAGCGACCAGTCGCCGTTATCCGGCGCGGTCCAGCGGTAGGTCATCGTGCCATCGGCCTTCTGCGAGTCGAAGAACAAGTCATCGCCAGCCGGGTTCGGGGTCTTCTTCTCCCCGTCGATCAGTTCGGCGACCAGCTGGTGGTTTTCGCGGTCCACTCCGGTCAGCTCGACATGGGAGGCGTTGTCGACCCACGCCTCGACGTCGTAGCTGCGCGCCAGCGAGGCGGTGAACTCGCCGTCTCCGCTGATCACCAGCTCCACCGGTTCGGCATTGGCATTCTGCACCGACGGTTGGATAACCGTCAGCGGCGCCTCGGATTCAAATTCTGGCATGCTTGCGGTGACCGTTTCGGGCGGAGCCCAAAAGGTCTTCTGTCCGATCCCTACCACCAGGGCAACGGCCCCAAGCAGGATCGCGATCACGGAGATAACTTTTCGCACGACTTCACCTATTCGCCAACGGTCACAGCTGTTCTTTCACAAGTCTAACGAGTCCATCGCCCCAATGGTTCCGCGATCTACCTGTGAAGTGGCTCAAATGACCATGTCGGAGTGTCATAGAGCACTTTCAGAACCCATTCCGGCGGTATGCTCGGTGCCATGGAGAGTAATCAGCCGCCCAATGAACTTCCGGACCCGGCAACCAACCCCGCGCACCCCTCCGCCACCGAGCCGTCCGCCGGGCAGCCCGAGCAGGGTTCCGCCGAGCCCGAATCCCCCACCGCGCAGTGGGCACGCCGGCTTTCCGCCAAGGTGAACGCACTGCTGAAATCCCCGCGCCGCCCCAACTCGTTCGGTGAGCTCCCGGAGGCCACCGATCAGGGGACCCCCGAGCCGATCCCCGCCCTGCACCCGATCTCCATGGGCTTCTTGGGCACCATCGGCGTGGGAATGGCGCTGGCCGGCTACTACCTGCTGACCAATGTCGGCTCGCTGATCACCTGGATTGCGATCGCCCTGTTCATCGCCCTGGGACTGGACCCGGTGGTGCGGTTCCTGATGCGCCGCGGGTTGAACCGGCCGCTGGCGGTCACCTCCACAATGGTCGGGTTGCTGGCAATCTTCGCGGGGTTCATGGCGCTGATCATCCCGACGCTGGTCACGCAGATCACCCAATTCATCTCCCGCGCCCCGGAAATCACCGACAACTTCCTCAACAGCCAGTGGGTCAGGCAGATCGATGCGCAGTATGCGCTCTCGGCGCGCGTTAATACCGAGGTGCAGCGCTTCTTCGGCGATTCCGGCGCGGTCACCAACGTGTTCGGCGGCGTGCTGGGCGTCTCCCAGACGGTGGCCCAGTCGATGTTCGGCGTACTGATCGTGCTGGTCCTGGCGATCTACTTCCTCGCCTCGCTGCCGGGCATGATGTCGTTTTCGATGCGCTTGGTCCCGCGCTCCAAGCGGACGCGCGCCAGCGAAATCGCTACCCGCATCACCCGCTCGGTGGGCAACTACGTCATGGGCCAGGCCTCGGTGGCGGTGCTCAACGCGCTCGTCGCGCTGGCGCTGATGACCCTGCTGGAGGTCCCCTTCGCGGCGTTGCTGACCTTGCTGGTCGCGATGCTGGCCTTCATTCCGCTGGTCGGCGCGGTGATCGCCGGGGTGCTGGTCACCCTGGTCACCCTCACCCTGGGCTGGCAGACGGCGCTGATCTACGCGGTCTGCTACTTCGGCTACCTGCAGATGGAGGCCTACTTCGTCTCCCCGCGCATAATGAACAAGGCCGTCGCGGTGCCCGGGGCCGTCGCGGTGATCTCGGTGATCGCCGGCGGCACGCTGGTGGGGATCACCGGGGCGCTGATGGCCATCCCGGTCGCCGCCTCGGCGATGATCCTGCTGCGCGAGGTGTTCATCGCCCGCCAGGACCGGCTCTAGTAGCGGTAGGAGCGCGATTCCCAGCAGTTCGGATGCCAGTGCCGGCGATTCGCCGCGGCCGCATCGTCCCCGGACCAATGATCGGCCCGCCAGGTCACCAGGTGCGCCACGCCCGGGGTGATCATTCGATGGCAGCCCGGGCAGGTGTAGGTTTTCACCGCGTTCAGCGGGGACACCTTGCGCACATGCCATTGCCCGTCCGGGGCATCCTGCAGGCGCACCACCCCATAGCGGGCGCGCTGCATCCAATCTTCGTCATTGCCCTGCGGCGCGCTGGACCGCGAACGAGCATTCGGTGCGGATCCTGGTTTGCGGCGCGGGCGGTTCGAACGTGGCATGCCTTTAATCATGCCGTATCGCGCACCGGCGGCACGAACCGGTAAAGTAGGTCGGGTGCGTTTAGTGGTTGCAAAGTGTTCAGTAGATTACGAGGGCCGTCTTCGAGCCCACCTCCCCCTAGCTACCCGGCTGATCATGGTCAAGGCCGATGGTTCGGTGCTGATCCATTCCGACGGCGGCAGTTACAAGCCGTTGAACTGGATGAATCCGCCGCTGGTATTACGTGAGGCGAGTCCCGATGAGGACGCCGCCGCCCTCGGCGCGCTCAGCGTCTGGCATGTGACCAGCGCGAAGACCGATGACAAGTTGACCATCAGCTTCCATTCGATCGAGCACGATTCGGCTCATGAGCTCGGCGTGGACCCGGGGCTGATCAAGGACGGCGTGGAGGCCGATCTGCAGCGCCTGCTGGCGGAGCAGATCGGGCTGCTCGGCGACGGTCACCGGCTGGTGCGCCGCGAGTACATGACCGCCATCGGCCCGGTGGACATCCTGGCGCGCGATTCCTCCGGCGCCGCGGTGGCGGTGGAACTCAAACGCCGCGGAGACATCGACGGTGTCGAGCAGCTCACCCGCTACCTGGAGCTGCTCAACCGCGATCCGCTGCTCAAACCGGTCACCGGAGTGTTCGCCGCACAGCAGATCAAGCCGCAGGCCCGCACCCTGGCCGAGGACCGCGGGATCCGCTGCCTGACCCTGGATTACGATGCAATGCGCGGAGTCGATGACTCTGCGGGCAGACTCTTCTAAGCTAGGTACATGAATACCGCTTCGCGTTACGCCATTTTCGCCACTCTCGTCTCCGATGGACAGGAAGTCAGCGATGGCGTGCTGGCCATCGAGGACGATCGAATCCGTTTCGCGGGCAACCGCGACGACTGGCTCGCCCTGCCCGAGGCGGAAGAATTCACCGACTATCCGGTGCCCGAAGGCACCATCCTCATCCCCGGGCTGATCGACCTGCACTGCCACGGGGCCCTCGGCGCCGATTTCGCCGCCCCGGAACACGGGCCGGTCACCGACGCCCTGGAGTACCTGCACCGCGCCGGCACCACCACCCTGCTCGCCTCGCTGGTCACCGCCGAGCAGGGCGAGATGACCCGGGCGGCCGAAATTCTGGCCGAATTCGCCGAGGCGGGCCAGATCGCCGGCATCCACGCCGAAGGCCCCTTCCTTTCAGCGGCGCGCTGCGGGGCGCAAGATCCGCGCTACCTCACCGACCCGGACCCCGAATTTGTCGAAGAGCTCGTGGCCGCCAGCCGCGGCCAGCTGCGCACCATGACCTACGCCCCGGAGCTGGCCGGCTGCGAGGAGCTGATCGAACAGCTGGTGATCCTCGGCGTCGTGCCCTCCCTAGGGCACACGAACGCGAGCGCCGAGGTCACCGCCGCATCCCTGCGCTACGCCCGCGACCAGCTGAGCAACGCCGGGGTGGACGGCTTCACCGAGAAGCCCACCGTCACCCACCTGTTCAACGGCATGCCTCCGCTGCATCACCGTGAGCCCGGTCCGGTGGCCGCCTGCCTGGAGGAGGCCTCGCGCGGCAACGCCTTCGTGGAACTCATCGCCGATGATGTGCACCTGTCCCCCGATACGGTCCGCCTGGTGTTCAACCTGATCGGCGGGCGCCATGTGGTGCTGGTCAGCGATTCGATGGCCGCCACGGGGCTGAGCGACGGGCACTACTCGCTGGGCCCGGCGCAGGTTGAGGTCAAGGATTCGCAGGCCCGCCTGGCCGACGGTTCGCTGGCCGGTGGCACCAGCACCCTGCTTGAGGTGCTGCGCTGCACGGTCGACGCGGGCATCCCGCTGACCCGGGCCATCGAGTCCGCCACCTCCATCCCCGCCGCGCTGATCGGCCTGGCCGACGAGGTCGGCAGCCTGCACTATGGCTTCTGCGCCGACGTGGTGATGCTTGACGCGAAGCTGCAGCTGCAGCAGGTGATCCGCAACGGGCAGGTCCTCTAGCCCGCATCCGGTTTAAACAGCGCATCCCGCCGTGTCCACCCAATGGGTGGACACGGCGGGTTGCGTTTTTGCGGCGCTGGCTCAGATTTGCCAGCTGCCGGCGATCGGCCCGGCTTCAAGCCAGGCGGAGAAACCCGTGTAGTCGCGGTAGTCCATCGCAAGCAGCTGCTCTTCGCCCGATTGGGTGAGCTGCACGATGACGAACCCCTGAGGAATCTGCATCGCTTCATCCTCGCTGGGCCGACGCCAACCGTTCATTTCTAATCCGCGGCGCTGCAGCACGTAGCTGGGCACCGGGGAGACAGAGAAAAACCGCAACAGGTCCAGATGTCCCCCGCCGTAGCGGCCGATCGCCATCATCCAGCGGCCCTTGGGCGTGCGGATGGAGGCGTCGAAGGTGCCCAGGGTGCGCCGCAATTGAATGCGGCGCACACCCATGGCACCGAAGAACAACACGATGCAGGTTAATACCAGCAGCGCTATCAGAACTGGTGCGGTTATCTCGATCAATTCAATGCCTACGCTGCGGTACCAATCACAGCGTTATCGGCGACGATCACTACGCGATCCGAATCGACGGAGCAGAAGCCACCGTCGATCTGCACCGAGAAGCGCGCTTCGGAAACTGGATCGATTTCCAGATCCCCAGCGGCAAGCACCGACAGCATCGGAACGTGACCGGGCAGAACGCCGATCTCGCCGTCAACCGAACGTGCCTTGACCAGCTTCGCAGCGCCGGACCACACGAAGTGGTCCGCCGCAACGATTTCGACCTGAAGTTCGGCCATGGTTAGCTGGCCTTCTGGATTTCGGCCCACTGGCGCTCGACGTCATCAAGACCGCCGATGTTGAAGAACGCCTGCTCTGCGATGTGGTCCAAGTCGCCATCGCAAATGGCCGTGAAGCCTTCGATGGTGTCCTTGATTTCAACGGTCGAACCCTCAACACCGGTGAACTGCTTTGCGGTGTAGGTGTTCTGCGACAGGAACTGCTGGATACGGCGTGCACGCGACACGACGATCTTGTCCTCTTCGCCCAGTTCGTCAATGCCGAGGATCGCGATGATGTCCTGCAGTTCCTTGTTCTTCTGCAGAATAGCCTTCACGCGGATGGCAGTGTCGTAGTGCGCCTGACCGATGTACTGCGGATCCAGGATTCGCGAGGTCGAGGTCAGCGGATCGATCGCCGGGTACAGACCACGCGACGCGATTTCACGCGACAGTTCGGTGGTTGCATCCAAGTGAGCGAAGGTTGCAGCTGGAGCCGGGTCGGTGTAGTCATCGGCCGGGACGTAGACGGCCTGCATCGAGGTGATCGAGCGGCCCTTCGTCGAGGTGATGCGTTCCTGCAGCAGGCCCATCTCATCGGCCAAGTTCGGCTGGTAACCCACGGCCGAAGGCATGCGGCCCAGCAGGGTCGACACCTCGGAACCGGCCTGGGTGAAGCGGAAGATGTTGTCGATGAACAGCAGCACGTCCTGGTTCTGCACATCGCGGAAGTACTCCGCCATGGTCAGTGCCGACAGTGCCACGCGCAAGCGAGTTCCAGGTGGCTCATCCATCTGGCCGAACACCAGGGCGGTGTCCTTCAGAACGTTGGCTTCTTCCATTTCGACCCAGAGGTCGTTGCCTTCACGGGTGCGCTCGCCCACACCGGCGAATACCGAGGTACCGCCGAAGTTACGTGCCACACGGGTGATCATTTCCTGGATCAGCACGGTCTTACCCACACCTGCGCCACCGAACAGACCAATCTTGCCACCCTTGATGTACGGGGTGAGAAGGTCAATCGACTTGATGCCGGTTTCCAGCATCTCGGTCGAGCCCTCAAGGTCTGCGAACTTAGGTGGCTGGCGGTGGATTGGCCAGCGCTCGGTGACCTGGATCTCCGAGTTGTCAACGTCCAGGGCTTCGCCCAAAACGTTGAAGATGTGGCCCTTGACGCCGTCGCCAACAGGGACGGAAATCGAAGCGCCGGTGTCGATTACCTGGGTACCGCGTACCAGGCCGTCAGTGGCCTGGAGGGATACCGCGCGGACCATGTTGTCACCGAGGTGCTGGCTGGTCTCGAAGGTAATGGTCTTGGTTACACCGGCGAGGGTTAGCTCGGCGGTGAGGGCGTTGTAGATTGAAGGCAGTGCATCGGCAGGGAACTCGACGTCCACGACCGGGCCAATCACGCGGGCAATACGACCGGTGGCCCCTGCGGTAACCTGCTCGTTGAGTTGGGCAGTCATCTTTCTCACTTCTTGTCTGGTCGGAGTTTCGAAATTTAGCTGTTCAGCGCGTCTGCGCCGGCAATAATTTCCGAAAGCTCCTGGGTGATTTCAGCCTGACGGGCATTGTTGAGCAATCGCTTGTACTTCTTGATTAGTTCGCCAGCGTTGTCGCCAGCAGCCTTCATCGCACGCTGACGAGCAGCGAGCTCCGAGGCTGCGGACTGCAGCTGGGCGTTGAACAATCGCGAATCGATGTACCGCGGAAGCAGCGCGTCAAGCACTTCCTCCGGCGATGGCTCAAATTCGTACAGTGGCAACAACTCGTCGGTTGGCGTCTCGGTCTCATCCTCGACTACCTCCAACGGCAACAGACGGATGACCGTCGGTTCCTGCGTGACCATCGACTTGAACTGGGTGTATACGACGTGGATCTCCTCCACACCGCCCTGCTCGTAATCGGTAGCGAAGTCCTCTAGGAGGATTTCGCGCAGCTCGCGTGCGGTTTCGAAACGCGGGGAATCGGTGTCCCCGGTCCACACTCGGGCGTACTCGCGCGAACGGAAATCGAAGTAAGCCTGAGCCTTGCGGCCGACCAAATAGGTCTTGACTTCCTTGCCTTCCTCACGCAGGAGTTCCACGAGATGCTCTGCCTGCTTCAGAACGCTGGCGGAGTAGGACCCGGCGAGGCCTCGGTCCGACGTCATAACCAAGACCGCGGCGCGGCGAACCTGCGCCGGCTCGGTGGTCAATGGGTGATCGACATCGGCCTGGGACGCGACGGCGGTTACTGCACGGGTAATCGCATTGGCATACGGCAATGAAGCCGAAACACGCGCACGTGCCTTGCCGATGCGGGATGCAGCGATCAGTTCCATCGCCTTGAAGATCTTGCGCATCGACGAAGTCGAACCGATCTTCTGGCGGTAGACCCGAATCTGGGCTCCCATGTGTGTCCTTTCCTTAATCCTTACGATCGGGGCGTGGCGCCGCTAGCAGCGCCCCACCCCTGCGTAAAGAAAATGTCAGCGCTTCTGCTTGACGATCTTTTCCTGGTCGACGGACTCGGCGTTCAGAGCGTCATGCTCTTCGTGGCCGGCTGCAACCAGCTGGTCATCGCCTTCACCGAAGAAGCCAGCCTTGAAGTCGACGACGGCAGCCTTCATGGCTTCCACGGTCTCGTTCTCCAGCTTGCCAGTCTGGCCGATAACGGTCAGCACCTGAGTGCGGTGACGCAGGTAATCGATGAACTCGGTTTCGAAGCGGCGGACGTCTTCCACTGGAACATCGTCCAGGTAGCCGTTGGTGCCGGCCCAAACCGATACAACCTGATCTTCCACGGCGTACGGCTGGTACTGGCCCTGCTTGAGCAGTTCCATCAGACGTGCACCACGGGTGAGCTGCTGCTTGGAAGCGGCGTCCAGGTCCGAAGCGAACATGGCGAAGGCCGCCATGTCGCGGTACTGGGCCAATTCGAGCTTCAGCGTACCGGAGACCTTCTTCATGGCCTTGACCTGTGCCGAACCACCCACGCGGGATACGGAGATACCCACGTCGACGGCTGGACGCTGGTTGGCGTTGAACAGGTCCGACTGCAAGAAGATCTGACCGTCGGTGATCGAGATCACGTTGGTCGGGATGAACGCGCCCACGTCGTTTGCCTTGGTCTCGATGATCGGCAGACCGGTCATCGAACCTGCACCGAGTTCGTCGGAGAGCTTGGCACAACGCTCAAGCAGGCGGGAGTGTAGGTAGAACACGTCGCCTGGGTAGGCTTCGCGTCCTGGTGGACGGCGCAGCAACAGCGACACGGCGCGGTATGCTTCAGCCTGCTTGGACAGATCGTCAAAGACGACCAACACGTGCTTGCCACCGTACATCCAGTGCTGGCCGATGGCCGAGCCTGCGTAAGGGGCGAGGTACTTGAAGCCAGCTGGGTCGGATGCCGGGGAGGCCACGATGGTGGTGTACTCCAAAGCGCCCTGCTCTTCGAGGGTCTGACGTACGGCAGCGATGGTCGATGCCTTCTGTCCAACCGCTACGTAGATGCAGCGAACCTGCTTGGTCTCGTCGCCGGAGGCCCAGTTGGCGCGCTGGTTCAAGATGGTGTCAACCGCGATAGCGGTCTTACCGGTCTGGCGGTCACCAATGATCAGCTGACGCTGGCCACGGCCGATCGGGATCATGGCGTCGATAGCCTTCAGACCGGTCTGCATTGGCTCGTGCACGCTCTTGCGCTGGGTGACGCCTGGTGCCTGGAGTTCCAGTGCACGGCGGCTCTCGGCCTCGATTGGGCCCAGGTTATCCATTGGCTCACCCAATGGGTCAACCACGCGGCCCAGGAAGGCGTCGCCTACTGGAACCGAAAGGATCTCGCCGGTGCGCTCAACCTTCTGGCCCTCTTCGATGCCGGTGAAGTCACCAAGCACGACAACACCGATTTCGCGGGTGTCAAGGTTCTGGGCCAGGCCCAGAGTTCCGTCTTCGAACTTGAGCAACTCGTTGGCCATGACGGAAGGAAGACCCTCCACCTTGGCGATGCCGTCGCTCGCGCTGACGACGCGTCCCACCTCGGTACGCTCTGCCTTACCCGGTTCGTAGGAAGTAGCGAACTCGTTTAGGGCATTACGGACGTCGTCGGCATTGATGGTCAAATCGGCCATCTGCAGTCCCTGCTCTCCTAAATTGTGATCCGTAGAAAAAGATTACGAATCGAATATGAATGAAGTCTGTTGTGGTCCTGGTTAGCTAGGACTTCGATGCGGGGATCGCTCCCCCACCGAAAATTCCTAGCTAGCCAGTGCGCGGCGCAAATCGGCCACGCGTGATGCCACGGAAGCGTCGACAACTTCGTCGCCAACCTTGACCACCAATCCGCCGACCAACTTTGGGTCGATGGAGGTGTTGAGGTTCAGCTCGCGAGCGTAGAACTTGTTCAAGCCCTGCTGAAGTCGCTGAAGCTGAGTCTCGGAAAGCTGGACAGAGCTGGTCACCGTAGCGATCCAGCGCTGCTGGCGCTTGGCCACCAACTCAACGAAACGTTCCACCAAGGCCATTGGCTTGAGCCCACGAGGAGCTGCCACCGCTTGCTGGATCAATACCTTCGAGGTTCGCGACGCGTTAGGCACGAGCTTGAGCGCCAGGGCGCTCTTTGCTTCGGCTGGGGCCTGCGCCTCATCCAACGCACGCTGTAGTTCATGGTTAGAACGAACTACCTCGATGAAGGAGAACAGATCCTGCTCCAGCTTGGCCAGCCCCGAAGCGCCGTCCTGCTGCTCTGCCACCGCGGTGACCGCGGTGACTGCCAGCGTTTCGAGCGCATCGCTAATGTCGCGTTCCGAGCTCCAGCGGTACGAAGCCAACTCTGCGACGATTGCTTCGGCGTCAGCCGAAACCTTTCCGCGCAACAGCTGGGCCAGAAGGCCTGCCTTAGCGGCAGCTTCACGTGCTGGATCAGTCAATGCGCGGCGAAGACCGGCATTTGCATCCAGTACTTCCAGGACCGCGAACAGATCCTTCGGCAGATCAACAGATGCCTGCGCCAGCTTTGGTTCCAAGAACTCCAAGGCCTTTGCCAATGACTCGCTCGATACACTTGCCATTAGTTCGATGCACCTGCATTCTGCTGAGCTTCCAAATCGGTCAGGAACGAATTAACCACGCGCTGTGCACGGGTATCGTCCTGCAGAGCTTCGTCAACAATCTTGCTTGCAAGCTCGGTGGCCAAAGAGCCAACATCGCTGCGAAGCGAAGCAAGGGCGCTGGTGCGCTCTGCTTCGATCTGACGCTGAGCCTGCTCGGTGATACGAGTAGCCTCATCGGTTGCTTTGGTCTTCAGATCGGCAAGGATCTGTGCACCTTCACTACGTGCTTCCTCACGGATGCGGTTAGCTTCGGTGCGCGCTTCCAGAAGCTGGGCCTTGTACTGAGCCAAGGTCTCCTCTGCTTCTTTCTGAGCGGCCTCAGCCTTCTCAAGTCCACCTTCGATCGCGGTGACGCGATCTTCATAGGACTGCTCAAACTTCGGAGCAATCACCTTGATGACGATGAAGAGCAATACCGCGAAGCCAACGCCCGTGACGAGAATCTCCCACGGGTTCGGCAACAGCGGGTTAACCGATTCGCCCGCAGCGAGGATGAATTCAGTGCTGTTCATTCTCACTATTCCTATCTACTAGTTTCCGCATGTGTGTACGCCTCGCAACAGTGGCGAGGCCACTACTACAGTCGCGAAAAGACTAGGCGCCGATAACGAAAGCGAAAACCAGGCCCAAAATTGCAAGTGCTTCGGCAAGTGCGAAGCCAAGCATTGCGATTGGCTGCAGGATGCGCTGAGCTTCTGGCTGACGTGCAACACCATTGATGTAAGCAGCGAAGATCAAGCCCACGCCAATTGCCGAACCGATTGCAGCCAGGCCGTAGCCGATCATATTCAGGGAGCCATGCAACATGTGATTATGTTCCTTTCAAGATACCGAACTTTTGCCGGTAGGTTGTGAGGTATTCCTTGAGCGACTCAAGGAAGATCTTTAGTGGTTAGAAGAAGTGTTGGCCTTAGTGGGCGTCGGCTTCAATTGCACCCTGGAGGTAGATCGCGGTAAGCAAGGCGAAAACGAACGCCTGCAGCACCATGATCAGCAGTTCCAGGAAGTACATTGCGACCGATCCGAGGATGACCAAGATGCCAAGACCATTCATAGCCAAGGAATCCTGAACAACGATCAGGTGACGTGCGCCGGCAGCTGCCAGCATCACGATCATGTGACCGGCCAGCATCGTTGCCATCAAACGCAGCGAGTGCGTCAGTGGGCGAACGATGAAGTTAGAGATGATTTCCAGTGGAATCATCAGTGGCATGATCCAGCCCGGAACACCGGATGGAACGACGGCCAACTTGAAGTAGCGAATACCATGATTCTTCAAACCCACGGCAATCCAGGTGCCGTAGATGATGATGGCCATCGCGTATGCAGAACCAGCGTGTGAGAACGATGGAATCTGCAGGAACGGAATTGCTCCGAAGAGGTTGTTCAGCAGGACGAAGAAGAAGGTCGCGAACAGCAGAGGAATCCAAGGACGGAAGTTCTTCTCACCAATGATGTCGCGGCCAATTCCGTTACGCACGAAGGCGTAGCCGGACTCGGCGAGGTACTGCGTCTTGCTTGGAACCAGCTTCGGGTTCTTGATGGCCGCGGTGAAGAACCAAGTAATGAGCACGATCGAAAGCACGATCATGAGCATCTGCTTGCCGAAACCGGTGCCGTACTCAACCATCCAAGGGAAAATATCTGGGAGGTGAGTATCGGATACGGATGGCGGAATGAATCCGCCTTCTTCTGAGGCCATTGGGAGCGCAAACGCGAACAACGCGCTGTCCTCTCTGCAGTAACGGTCACGGGCAAAAGGCGGTGACTGGCGGTAACTGCCTCTCACCTTGTGAAGAAAAAATCAAACGGGTTCCATCAACGCTTTTGCATAGCACATCGACGTTGATGAAGTGCCACCCTCAGGTTCCCCTGAGAATGCCTTTCGGAGACGGCCCCTCGTATTTAAACGAATTGCCGAAAATGACCCGTAGTAAGCCTATCAAACTCACAGCTCACCCATGACATAAACGTCGCGGGCTAAATGTCTATGACTCGTTGTAGATGGCAAGGCGCGTCTTCATGAAGGCGCGAACCTCGCCGACCTGCCAGGCAACGAGTGAGACCGCAGCTGCGAGCACGAATCCCTGACGGTTGACCCATTCGGGCAACCCCAGGTTCAACAGCACGAAGGCAATGCCAAATACCTTGATGACGAATGTTCCCAGAAACGCGGGCATCGCCCACGTGCTGCGGATTCGTCCGGCGGCCTCAGCAATCAAGATGCTGACGGCGAAGAAGCCGATCACTAAGCCGGCGGCAAACGCCCCGGAAAGTGCGTATCGCAAATCTGCAAGCAGCCACGAAATCAGGAAAAATGCGGCCGTTGCGATCAACGAGTACAGCACGGAGATACCAAGAATTGGCAGCCAGATGGACTTCGGAGCGGCAGAGGCGGTTATGCGGTCAGAACGTGAATTCATCTCCGCATCCTCCTCTGTTCACTTTCGACGATCCATCGGGCACCGGATGATGCTGATGATACTCATTTCCCCCGCGCGGTTATTGCCCTCGCGGGAGATGATCCACCATGAATTCTACACGAGATAGAAACTGCTTGGGTTCTGGTTACTTCCCGAGCTTGGCTCGAAGGTTGGTGTAACGCACCGAGACCAGCGGCCACCAGGTGAGCAAGGCGGCTCCGATAACCAGAATCACGATGACCGGAATCAAGATGACCAGCGGTATGAAGGCGATCGATACGACCGTAGCGGCCACCAATGCCGCCCAGATGTAGAGCAACACCACACTTTTGCGCACCGAGTGGCCCTGGGAGAGCATGCGGTGGTGGATGTGCTTGGAATCCGGGGAGAAGGGCGAGCGCTTGTTGAGCAGGCGGCGCACCACCGAGAGGCTCAGATCGAGCACCGGCAGGAAGACGATCACCATCGGCAGCACCATCGGCATGTAGGCCGGCACATTGCGGAAACGATGGGCATCGAGCCCCTGCACGTCGCCGGTGACCGCGATGGCCGAAACCGACAGGATCAGCCCGATGGTCAGCACCCCGGTCTCCCCCATGAAGATGTTCGCGGGGTTGAAATTATGTGGCAGGAATCCCACACACGCACCGAGTAACAAAGCGCAAAGCAGCGCTCCGACATTCGCGTAGTCATCGGCACTCACATGGGTGGCCAGGATGTAGGAGTAGAGGAAGAAGGTGGCCGCGCCGATAGCGGCCAGGCCCGCGGCGAGCCCGTCGAGCCCGTCGGAGAAGTTGATGGCGTTCATGGTCAGCACGACCAGAAACACCGTCAGGGCTCCCTGTGCCCAGGGCTCCTCGATCCGCCAGGTGCCAACCGGCAGCGAGCGGATCAGGATGCCGTGTCCGGCGATCACCGCGCCGATGGCCACCTGGCCTGCCGCCTTGTAGTACCAGCGCAGGTCGCCGACGTCATCCCACAGTCCGAGCAGCGCGATCATCACCAGTGCGATGGCGATGCCGCGGATGGTCAGCCCGTTTTCGAAGACCCCGGCGAAGAAGCTGAAGTGGCTGGCCAGCCAGAGCCCGGCGCCGAAGGCGATCATGATCGCCAACCCGCCGAATTTCACGATCGGCGCGTTGTGCTGGTCGCGTTCGCGCACCATTTGGCTGCGGGTGAAGCGGTGGCCGATCGAACGGATGATCGGGGTCAGCAAAAAGGAGGTGGCGAAGCTGAACGCGATCAGCAGGACGTAGCTTCTCATGCGTCCTGGCTCGGAGCCTGGGGCTCCACATCCGCAATGTTCGGGACCACGACGCGCAGTTCGCCGATGTCGATGGCGCCGGCGCGGACCACGCGGAGGGTCTCGCCGGTGGCGTCGACGATGGTCGAAGGCAGGGTGGCGCCGCCATCGGAGCTGCCGCGCGCGCCGCCGTCGAGGTACACGTCCACGCTCTCGCCGAGCTGCGCGATCGCCTCGTCCACGGTGGTCGCCGCCGGCTGGCCGGTGCGGTTGGCCGAGGAGACGGCCAGCGGTCCGGTGGCGCCGAGCAGTTCCAGCGCGGTGTCGTCGTTGGGCACGCGCAGCGCGACGGTGCCGCGGGTCTCCCCCAGATCCCAGGTCAGCGAGGGCTGTGCCTGCAGGATGAGGGTCAGTGCGCCGGGCCAGAAGGCCTCGGCGAGCTTGCGGGCTTCATCGGGGATGTCCCGGGCGAGCCCGTCCATGGTGGCGACCTGGGCGATCAGCACGGGAGGCGGCATATTGCGTGAGCGGCCCTTGGAGGCCATCAGCATGGCGACGCCCTGCGGGCTGAATGCGTCGGCGCCGATCCCGTAGACGGTGTCGGTGGGTAGGACGATGCAGCGCTTCTCGCCGAGGGTTTCCTTGGCTGCGGTGATCGCTGCGGCGCGCTGCTCTGCGTTGCTGACATCAAATGTTGTGCTCACGGGTTTATTCTTTCATGCGGTCGGAGGATAACGGGGCAAGGCCGCTGGTGGCTCGTGCCCGTCCGGTGAGGTCTTGGTGCCCGGTAACCGCCTCGAAACCCAGTTCGGCCAGCATCGCGGCGGCGCTGGCGGCTTGCACCTCCGCGTGTTCCATCACGTACATGCCGCCCGGGCGCAGCAGCCGCAGGGCTTCGGCGGAAACCTCCCGCGGGATCCGCAGCCCGTCGCTGCCCAGCCCGTACAGCGCCATCTGCGGGTCGTGCTCGCGCACCTCGACCTCGCGCGGGATCGCGTTGGGCGGGATGTACGGCGGGTTCGAAATCACCAGGTCCATGGTTCGGTGCAGGGCAACGGGCAGCTGCGCCGCGTCCTGGTGCAGGACTCTCACGCCCAGCGGTTCGCAGTTCGCCCGGGTATAGCCGATCGCCTCGGCGGAGAGTTCCACCGCCCACACGGTGGATGCGCTCAGTTCGGTGGCCAGCGCGGCGGCGATCGCCCCGGACCCGGAGCACAGGTCTACACAACGTGAACCTTGTAGCGAGCCGATGAAGTCCAGGCCTACCTGCACCACCGACTCGGTTTCCGGGCGCGGCGAGAATACCCCGGGCCCGACCTGCAGGGTCAGGTAGCGGAAATGGCCCTCTCCGGTCAGGTGCTGCAGCGGGATGCGCCGCGCCCGTCGGTCTACAAGGTCCAGATATTGTGCGTACTGTGCCTCGTCGAGGTTTTCCCCGCGCAGCTCGCGCAATTTGAGCTCGGCACGGCTGTCCCCGGTGACGAAGCACAGCAAGAGGTCGGCATCGACGCCGGGGCTTGGCACCCCGGCGTCGGAGAGAACCGCGGCGGCGGCCCGCCGCGCGGTATTCAGCTGCTCCACGCTATGGCTCTTTGCCGCTTAGCGTTCGCCCAGCGCCGCCAGGCGCTCTTCTTCATCGAGCTGGATGCAGGATTCGATCACCGGAGCCAACTCGCCGTCCATCACCGCATCCAGGTTGTACGCCTTGTAGCCGGTGCGGTGATCCGCGACGCGGTTTTCCGGGTAGTTGTAGGTGCGGATGCGCTCGGAACGGTCCATGGTGCGGATCTGGCTGGCACGCACGGCGGAGTTCTCTTCGTCGATGATCTGCTGCTGGTGGGCCAGCAGGCGCGAACGCAGCACGCGCATCGCGGCTTCCCGGTTCTGGATCTGCGACTTCTCGTTCTGCATGGCGACCACGATGCCGGTGGGGATGTGGGTCAGGCGCACCGCGGAGTCGGTGGTGTTCACGGACTGCCCGCCGGGGCCGGAGGAACGGTACACGTCGACCTTCAGGTCGTTCGCGTGGATGTCCACCTCTTCGGGCTCGTCCACCTCGGGCAGCACCAGCACGCCGGCGGCCGAGGTGTGGATGCGGCCCTGGGACTCGGTCTGCGGCACGCGCTGCACGCGGTGCACGCCGCCCTCGAACTTCAGCTGCGCGTAGACGCCTTCGGCCGGGTCGTTGGACTTGCCCTTGATCGCCACCTGGGCGTCCTTGTAGCCGCCCAGATCGGACTCGTTGAAGGAGATCATCTCCACCTTCCAGCCCTTGTGCTCGGCGAAGCGGGTGTACATGCGCAGCAGGTCTGCGGCGAACAGCGCCGCCTCGTCGCCGCCTTCGCCGCCCTTGACCTCCAGGATCACGTCGCGTGCGTCGTTCGGGTCGCGCGGGATCAGCAGGCGGCGCAGCTTCTCCTCCAGCTCGGGCAAGGCCACCTTGAGGGTTTCAACCTCTTCGGCGAACTCCGGATCCTCATCGGCCATTTCCTGCGCGGCTTCCAGATCCTCGGTGGCCTGCTTCCACTTGTTGTACGCGTCGACGATGCCCTTGAGCTGAGCCGAACGTCGTCCGAGCTTGCGGGCCTTGGCCTGGTCGGCGTAGACTGCTGGGTCTGAAAGCTCCGCCTGAATCGCGGCGTGCTCCTCAAGTAGCGTCTTGACGGATTCAAACATGTTGGCTGTTCTTCCTGTTATGCGTTGCCCGGCCCACGGATCGTGCGTCGCGCGCTGTAGTCAAAGTCTATGTCGTGTGACGCGCCGATGGCGTCCAGGCGGTCGGCGTGAAATGCCGACTGCCTGAACGCCATGGCGGTCAGGGGTGCTAATCCTTGTTGGGAGTGGTCTTGTTGACCAGCATCAAGAATTCGGCGTTCGATTCGGTTTCGCGAATCTTGCCGGTGAGCACCTCGAGGGCCTGCTGCGGATCGATGCCCGAGAGCATCCGGCGCAGGCGCCACATGATGCGCACCTCTTCGGCGCTCATCAGCTGCTCTTCGCGGCGAGTCGAGGACTCGTTGACGTCGACCGCCGGGAAGATGCGCTTGTCGGCGAGCTTGCGCGAAAGGCGCAGCTCCATGTTGCCGGTGCCCTTGAACTCCTCGAAGATGACCTCGTCCATCTTGGACCCGGTCTCCACCAGCGCGGTGGCCAGAATGGTCAGCGAGCCGCCGTTCTCGATATTGCGGGCGGCACCGAAGAAGCGCTTCGGCGGGTACAGCGCGGCCGAATCCACACCGCCGGACAGGATACGTCCGGAAGCAGGAGCGGCCAGGTTGTACGCACGGCCCAGGCGGGTCATCGAGTCAAGCAAGACCACGACGTCCATGCCCATTTCCACCAGGCGCTTGGCGCGCTCGATGGCGAGCTCGGCGACGGTGGTGTGGTCATCTGCCGGACGGTCGAAGGTGGAGGCGATGACCTCGCCCTTCACGGTGCGCTGCATGTCGGTGACTTCTTCGGGACGCTCATCAACGAGCACCATCATCAGGTGCACTTCTGGGTTGTTGATGGTGATCGCGTTCGCGATAGCCTGCAGGATCAGGGTCTTGCCGGCCTTCGGAGGCGAAACGATCAGGCCACGCTGGCCCTTGCCGATCGGGGCGACCAGGTCGATCACACGTGGGCCGACCAGCTTCGGATCGGTTTCCAGGCGCAGGCGCTCGGTTGGGTACAGCGGGACGAGCTTGTTGAACTCGACGCGCTCCTTGTTGTCTTCGGGCTTCTTGCCGTTCACCGAAGTCAGCTGCACCAGGGCGTTGAACTTCTGGCGCGGATTCGGGGTTTCGCCATCGCGTGGAGCGCGGACCGCACCGACGATCGCATCGCCCTTGCGCAGGTTGTACTTCTTGACCTGGCCCAGGGTGACGTAGATGTCGTTCTGGCCTGGCAGGTAACCGGAGGTGCGGACGAACGCGTAGTTCTCCAGCACGTCCAGGATGCCAGCCACCGGCAGCAAGACATCGTCTTCGCTCAGCTGTGGCTCGTCCAGGTCATCACGGCGGTTGCGGCGGTTGCGGTTGTTCCGGTCGTTGCGATCGTTACGATCATTGCGGTCGCTACGATCGCTGCGGTCGTTCCGGTCCCCGCGGTTGCGTTCGCGGCGGTTGCGGTTGCGTTCGCTGCGCTCGGCATTGCGGTCATTGCGATCGTTGGAACGCTCATTGCGGTCTTCGGAGTCGTTTGCGCCCTGCTCGTCGTTGCGCTCGTTGTTGCGGTCGCTATTGCGGTCGTTGCTGCGCTCACGCCGGTCATTGCGGTCGTTGGCGCGCTCGCCACGCTCTTCGCGCTCGTTGCGGTTGTTGCCGCGCTCTTCACGCTCGTTGCGGTTGTTGCCGCGTTCGCCGCGCTCTTCGCGATCGTTGCGGTCGGTATCGGCCTCGCTGCGCTCGGTGCGCTCGCCACGGTCGGCGTTGCGCTCGCGACGATTGGAATTGCGTTCCCGGCGGTTGCCGCGTTCGCGCCGCTCTTCGCGGGCCTCCGGCTGGTTTTCGCCCTCGGCGGCCGGGGCCGATGCGCCAGCATCTGCTTTGGCTTCCGCAGCGGCTTCGGTGTTCTCCGCGGCGACCGGTTCGGCCTTCGCACGCGAGTTACGACGCTGGCGTGGAGCCTGCGTCTGCTCGGCCTTCGCGGCCGGAGCCTGCTCGGCCGCTGGCTGCGGAGTTTCGCCGCCTTCGGCTGCCGGAGCGCTGATCTTGCCCGAGTCGGTGACGCGACGCGAGGTGCGACGTGCCCGCACTGGCTTTTCGGCCTGCTCGGTCTTCGGCTCTGCCGCAGCTGCCGGAGCTGCCGCCTGGGTCGAAGCCTCGCCCTGAGTTGGCGCTTCGGCCTCGGCCTTAGGTGCGCGACGACCGCGCGGGGCCTTGGCCGCCGCCTTCTTCGCAGGAGCCTTTTCGGCGGTTTCGCTCTGCTCCTTGGCCGGAGCCTTGGCTGCCTTGGCGGATTCCTTGCCGGTTTCCTTGGAGGCTACAGAGCCACCGCGCTGATGATCGCCAATGGATTTCACCAGATCGGCCTTGCGCATGCGCGATCCGCCGGTAATGCCTAGTTGGGAGGCCAGCTGCTGGAGCTGGGTCATCTTCAAAGAGGCCAGGCCGGCGCTCTTGGTTTCGGAAGTCTTAGTGTCCACGCCTTCGTTGAGGCTTGTGGTTTCGGTCACGAAAGTTCCTTCTGACTCGTAGGATGGGCTGGTTCAAGCAACCCACTGTGCCGTATGTATAGGCGTCACGACCGAGATTCGATGGTCGTCACGCCATCCAGGCCGCTCACGCTAAAAGATTGTGTAAGGCAAACGCTGGACTTAAAAGGTTGATATCTCGACGGCACGAGGAGTGCACAAACGTGGGATATCAGAGGTGCTGCGAACTGCAGAAAAGATCCGGAACGGCTGGACGAACGAAAGTTCGGTAAACCGATTTCGCCCGATCAACACTGGCCAAGTGGATTCATTACTGCGCAATGCGCTCAGCAATCCGGTCTGCCGTGAGTGTTACAGCACTTCTACTGTAACACCGTTCTTGGCCAGTTCGGGCACTTTAATGCTCCACGACACCGAAGATCCTGTGGCGAATGACTCGATTACGGCGCGGGCGGCCTGCAGCTGGGCCTCATCGGAGACCAGGGTCAAGATCGTGGGACCGGCCCCGGAGACCACCGCGGCCAGCGAATTCCCGCGCAAGGCGCGCAGCAGCGCGGCGCTTTCGGGCATGGCCACCGCCCGGTAGTCCTGGTGCAGGTAGTCCCGGGTTCCGCCGAGCAGCTGGCTTGGGTCATTGCTCAGCGCGTGGATGAGCAGCGCGGCGCTGGCGGAGTTCGCCGAGGCCTGCGCGTGGTCGATCTGCGCCGGCAGCACCCCGCGGGCGGCCTCGGTGGAGAGCCCGTTCGAGGGCACGGCGAGCACCGCGCGCACCGCCGGGTGCAGCGGCACGGCCACCGTGGTGAAGCTACCTGCCGCATCGGTGGTGGAAATGCTCAATCCCCCGTACACGGCCGGGGCCACGTTATCCGGGTGCCCCTCCCAGGCGGCGGCGGCCTGGAAGATGGCGTCGATGCCGCCGCGCGCATCTTCCGGGAGCAAGGCGTCGGCGGCGGCGAAGGCGGCAACGATGGCCGCGGCGGAGGATCCCATGCCGCGGGCATGCTCGATATTGTTCTCCGCCTTCAGCTCGATGCCCACCGGAGCGAAACCGCGCGCCTTCCAGTAGCCGTGCATCTGCGCGATGATCAGGTGCGACTCGTCCGTGGGCAGCGTGTCCGCGCCCTGCCCGGTCAGCGTCACGGAGCTCTGCTCTACCGTGCGGATTTCGAGGCGGTCGCGGTATTCCAGCGCCAGGCCCAGCGAGTCGAAGCCCGGGCCGAGGTTTGCACTGGTGGCCGGAGGGGCCACGATGAGGTGCTGGCCCAGGGCGATCTGCTGCGTCATGGTTCCTTCGAGAAGTTCGGGGTTCATCGGCGTATCAATCTTGGCTCGGATAGTGCTCGGCCCGCCGCATCGAGGGATGATGCGGCGGGCCGATGCTGCATTTTTTAGGCCAGGCCCAGGGCGGTGGCAACTTCGACCACGTCGAAGCCGACCTTGGTCGGTTCCACCGTGGTGCCGTCCGGGTTCTGCAGGGCCCAGTTCGGGTCCTTCAGGCCGTGGCCGGTGACGGTGATGACGATCTTCTTGCCCTTGGGCACGTTGCCGGCGCCGTGGTGCTTGATCAGCCCGGCAACCCCGGCGGCGGAACCAGGTTCCACGAACACGCCCTCGCGGGAGGAGAGCCAGCGGTGCGCGGCGAGGATTTCCTCGTCGGTCACCGAATCGATCTGTCCCCCGGATTCATCGCGCGCGGCCTCGGCCTGCTCCCAGCTGGCCGGGTTGCCGATGCGGATCGCGGTGGCGATGGTGTCCGGTTCGGTGACCGGGTGGCCCAGCACGATCGGCGCGGCGCCCGCGGCCTGGAAGCCCCACATGATCGGGGTCTTCGTGGAGACCGCCGGCAGCTTGCCGCCGGCCTGGGTGGTGTACTCGGCCGCGTACTCCTTGTAGCCCTTCCAGTAGGCGGTGATATTGCCCGCGTTCCCGACGGGAAGCACATGGTAGTCCGGGGCGTCGCCGAGGAAGTCGACGACCTCGAACGCGCCGGTCTTCTGGCCTTCGATGCGCGCCGGATTCACGGAGTTCACCAGGAACACCGGGTAGTTCTCGCTGAGCTTGCGGGCCACGTCCAGGCAGTTGTCGAAGTTGCCGTCGATCTGGATGATGTCCGCGCCGTGCGCGATCGCCTGGGACATCTTGCCCATGGAGATCTTGCCCTCCGGGACGAGCACCGCGCACTTCAGCCCGGCCTGCGTGGCGTAGGCCGCGGCGGAGGCGGAGGTGTTGCCGGTGGAGGCGCAGACCACGGCCTTGGCGCCGGCGGCCACCGCGGCGGTCATCGCCATGGTCATGCCGCGGTCCTTGAAGGAGCCGGTCGGGTTCATGCCCTCGACCTTGAGATAGACGCTCGATCCGGTCAATTCGCTCAGCGCCGGGGCGAAGACCAGCGGGGTCCCGCCTTCGCCGAGCGTGATGACCTGGGTGTTCTCATCGACCGGCAGCCGGTCGGCATATTCGCGGATGACTCCACGCCACTGATGCGCCACTTAGTTTCCTTCAACTCGCATTACGGATAGGACTGAATCCACCGCGTCCAGCGCGGTGAGCGCCGCCACGGTGGAGCTGAGCGCGGCCTCGGTGCCCTGGTGGGTGAGGATGCGCAGCTGGGCTGCCGCATCCGGCAGCGCCGCCTGCTGGTTCATGGATTCGATGGAGACCCCATGCTCGCCGAAGATCGCCGCGATGCGCGCGAGCACTCCGGGCTCGTCGGAGACGGTCAAGCCGATCCAGTAGCGCGTGGTGATCGCGGAGAAGTCCATCAGGCTCGCGGCGGCATCCGCGGAGCCATTGGGCAGCGGGGCCCCGGCGGCCAGCTGGCGGGTGACGGCGACTACGTCGCCCATCACGGCCGATGCGGTCGCGTTGCCGCCGGCTCCTGCGCCGTAGAACATCAGGTCCCCGGCGTTCTGCGCCTGGACGAACACCGCGTTGAACGCACCGTGCACGGTGGCCAGCGGGTGGTTGCGGTTTACCAGCGCCGGGTAGACGCGCACCGAAATGCCCTGCTCGGACTTCTCGGCGATGGCCAGCAGCTTGATCACGTAGCCGGCCGCGGCGGCGGCGGATACGTCGGCGGCGGTCACCTCGGTGATGCCCTCGGTGTGCACCTGGTCCGAGGAGACGGTGGTGTGGAAGGCCAGCGAAGCGAGGATCGCGGCCTTCGCGGCGGCATCGTGCCCGCCCACGTCGGCGGTCGGATCGGCCTCGGCATAACCCAGCGCCTGGGCTTCGGCAAGCACGTCGTCGAAGGCGGCGCCGGTGGTGTCCATCGCGTCGAGGATGAAGTTGGTGGTGCCGTTGACGATGCCCATCACCTTGGTGATGTGGTCCCCGGCCAGCGAATCGGCGATCGGGCGCAGGATCGGAATCGCCCCGGCCACCGCGGCCTCGTAGCGCAGCTGGGCGCCGGAGGCGGCGGCCAGCGCGTTCAATTCGGCGCCCCGGGCGGCGATCAGCGCCTTGTTCCCGGTGATCACGCTGGCCCCGCGGGCCAGCGCCCGGGAAATGTACTCCCCGGCCGGCTCCATGCCGCCGAGCAGCTCGATCACCACGTCGGCGCCGTCGATCAGCGCATTGGCATCGGTGGTGAACAATTGCTGGTCGAGCTGCACATCGCGCTTGGCCTCCAGGTTGCGCACGGCAATCCCGGTCAGTTCCAAACTCGCGCCGGAGCGGGCCGCCAGGGCGCCGCTGTCCTCGATCAGGATTCGTGCCACCTGGGCACCTACCGTGCCGCAACCCAGCAGGGCGACCTTCAGGCTTTTTTCACCGCTCACTTAAACTCCCATGTCACGGGCCAACAAATCGGATTCGGTTTCCCTGCGCACGATCAGACGGGCTTGGCCGTCGCGCACCGCAACCACCGCCGGACGGGTCAGGTAGTTGTAGTTGCTCGACAGCGCCCAGCAATAGGCGCCGGTGCCCGGAACCGCCAGCAAATCGGCGGCGGCTACGTCCTCGGGCAGGTAAACGTCATTCACGACTATGTCACCCGACTCGCAGTGTTTCCCAACTACGCGAGAAATAATCGCGTCGCTTTGCGTCACACGGTTGGCCAGCACGGCGCTGTAATCCGCGTCATAGAGCACCGGCCGGGCATTGTCGCTCATCCCGCCGTCCACCGACACGTAGCGCCGCGGCGCGGTGCCCCCGGCCCCGTCCTCGACGAACACGTCCTTGCGCACGCCCACCTCGTAGAGGGTGAAGGTCGAGGGCCCGGCGATGGCGCGGCCCGGTTCGATGGACAGGCGCGGGCAGTCGATGCCCAGCTGCGCGCAGGTCGCGGCGACCACCTCGGCCATCTGCCCGGCGAGCTTCGCCGGGGTGGAGGGGTGGTCGGCCTCGGTGTAGGCGATGCCGTAGCCGCCGCCCAGATCCAGTTCGGGCAGCGTGACCCCGTGGCGTTCGCGCACCTCGGCGAGGATGCCGAGCATCGTGCGCGCCACGATGGCGAAGCCCTCGGCGTCGAAGATCTGCGAGCCGATATGCGCGTGCAGGCCGAGCAGGTTGATGCCCGGGGCCTCCAGGGCGCGGGCGATGGCCGCCAGCGCCGGGGAGGTGCCGGTGGGCCCGGGCTGGATGGACAGCCCGAACTTCTGGTCCTCGTGCGCGGTGGCGATGGCCTCGTGGGTGGAGGCGTGCACCCCGGGGGTCAGGCGCAGCATCACCTGCGCCGTGACCCCCTCCGCGGCTGCGACCAAGATCACGCGTTCCAGCTCGTCCAGCGAGTCGATGACGATGCGTCCCACGCCCATGTGCAGGGCGCGGGCGATCTCCGGCACGGACTTGTTGTTCCCGTGCAGCGACAGCTTCGCCCCGGGCACTCCGGCGGCCTGGGCCACCGCGAGCTCGCCGCCGGAGCAGGTGTCCAGGCGCAATCCCTCGGCGGTGACCCAGCGGGCCACCTCGGTGCACAAGAACGCCTTGCCGGCGTAGTACACGTCCACCGCGCCGCACAGCTGCGCGAAGGCGGCATCGAAGGCGGTCTTGAACCCGCGGGCGCGGGCGCGGAAGTCGTTTTCGTCCAGCACGAACAGCGGGGTGCCGAATTCCCTGGCCAGTTCCGAGACCGCCACGCCCTGCACGGCCAGCTCGCCGTGGGCATCGCGGGAAACTCCGGAGGCCCACTGCACCTCGCGCAGCGCGTTGGGGTCGGCGGGGAAACTGAGCCAGGCCGGAGCCAGTGGTGAAGCGGTCATAAGAATTACATCCTCTCCGGGGCCGAAACGCCCAGCAGTCCGAGTCCGTTGGCCAGCACCTGGGTGGTGGCGTCGTTCAGCCACAACCGGGTGTGGTGCACTTCCTGCACCGGCTCGTCGCCCAGCGGGGTGACGCGGGTGGCCGCATACCAGGAGTGGTAGGCCCCGGCGACCTGCTCCACATAGCGGGCGATGCGATGCGGCTCGCGCGACTGCGCGGCCCCGGCGACCACCGAGGGGAATTGGCCGAGCACGGCCAGCAGTTCGTTCTCGCTCGGGTCGGTGAGCAGCGCCGCGTCGAAGCTCTCACGGGTGACGCCCTTGGCGACCGCGTTCGCCGAGGCGCCGAAGGAGCGCGCGTGGGCGTACTGCACGTAGAACACCGGGTTGTCGTTGGTGTTCTTCTTCAGCTGCTCCGGATCCAGCGCGATCGGCGAATCGGCCGGGTAGCGGGCCAGCGAGTAGCGCAGCGCGTCGGCGCCGATCCAGTTGATCAAATCGCGCAGCTCGATGATATTGCCCGCGCGCTTGGAGAGCTTGGCCCCGTTGACGGAAATCAGCTGGCCGATCAGCACCTCGATGTTTTTGTCCTTGTCGTCCCCGGCGCAGGCGGCGATGGCCTTCAGCCGGTTGACGTAGCCGTGGTGGTCGGCTCCGAGCAGGTAGATCTTCTCGCTGAAGCCGCGGTCCTTCTTGGACAGGTAGTAGGCGGCGTCGGCGGCGAAGTAGGTCGGTTCCCCGTTGGCGCGGATCAGCACCCGGTCCTTGTCGTCGCCGAAGTCGGTGGTGCGCAGCCAGACCGCGCCCTCCAGATCGAAGATGTGGCCCTGTTCGCGCAGCCGGGCGACGGCGTCCGCCACCGCACCGCCCTCATGCAGGGTGGATTCGGAGTAGAACACGTCGAAGTGCACGCCGAAGTCAGCCAGCGTGGACTTGATGTCCGCCAGCTGCGCGGTGTAGGCCAGTTCGCGCAGCTTGGGCAGCGCGGTGGCCTCGTCCTGCTCGGCAAGTTCCGGGGCGGCGGCCTGCACGATGTCGGCCAGTTCCTTGATGTACTCCCCCGGGTAGCCACCCTCGGGGACCGGCAGGCCATGCATGCGGTTGTACACCGAGCGGGCGAACACGTTCATCTGGTTGCCGGCGTCGTTGATGTAGTACTCGCTGGTCACCTCGGCGCCCGAGGCGCGCAGCACGCGGGCGATCGCGTCTCCCAGCGCCGCCCAGCGGGTGTGGCCGATATGCAGCGGGCCGGTGGGGTTGGCGGAGACGAATTCCATGTTGACCACGTGCCCGGCCAGCGCCTGGTTGTGCCCGAAGCCCGCCCCGGCCTCGACGATGGAGCGGGCCAGCTCGCCGGCGGCCGCCGCGTCCACGGTGATGTTCAGGAAGCCGGGTCCGGCGATCTCCACCGCGCCGACGCCCGGGACTTCGGAAAGCCGGCGCACCAGCATCTGCGCGAAGTCGCGCGGGGCCATGCCGGCCTTCTTGCCCAGTTGGAGCGCGATGTTGGTCGCCCAGTCGCCGTGCTCACGGCTTTTGGGTCGCTCGACGCGCACGGTGTCGGGTACCTCGACGGCGATTTCGCCGGCGGCTACGGCCTGCGTCAGGCATGCGGATATGGCAGCGGAGAGTTCTTCAGGAGTCACCGTTCAAGAATAGCGGTTTTTCGCAGGCATCTTGGGCATTGATGACTTTGCCCCCTGTGATGCTGCAGGCATCACCCGCGTTGGCGCGCCGCCGGGCCAATTGCGCAGATGGCGCTTTCACCTGATAGTATTTTTCCTGTTGCCCAGCAACATGCCTCTGTAGCTCAGTGGATAGAGCGTCTGCCTCCGGAGCAGAAGGCCGAAGGTTCGATTCCTTTCAGGGGCACCAGCAAAAAGGTTCCGCAGTCGCGGGGCCTTTTTCTTTTCCCCGCGCTCGCTCGATCGCTGCCCCGCCTCGGCAGGCTGGCGCTCAGGCGCTCAGCCGGGCATGGCGCTGCAGCCGGCGCATCCCTTCCGCGTCCGGACCCTGTGCCGGCCGCAGCGTTTGCGCTAGCGCTCCGCGCACCAGATGTTCATCGATCCCGACGCCGATGGCCACCAGCCCCGCAGCATCGCTTGAAGGATGCGCGGCCACATGGATATGGCGTCCGACCAGATTCACCGCCCAGGATTTCGCGCCGCGGGCCGTGGCCACCTGGACGATCCCCTTCAGCCGGTAGACCCCGGACGGCGGGCGCTCGAGCAGGTCCAGCAGCGCGCCGGCGGCGATGGGTGCGCCGGCGGTCACGCTCACCGAGGCGGCATGCTGGTGGGTGTGCGAGCCGTGTTCGGCCCGCATGAGCGCGCCGAGCGGCAGCTGGTCCTCGGGGTCTTCGGCCAGCGCCACGTCGAATACCAGCTCCGGGTCGATGGCCCCGCGCACCGCGTGCACCAGCGGCACGCGCGGATTGCGCAGGGCGATGCGCTCGGTGATGCGCTCAAGGACGTCGGCTTGGCCCGCGCCCGGGTGGGCTTCCTGCTCCAGCTGGTCGAGCTTGTTCAGCACCACCAGCGAGGCGGCCTCGAAACGCGCCGGCGGATCGGCATGGGTGTCCACCGTCTCGAAGTAGTTCGCCGCATCCACCACCTCGATCAGCCCGGCGGGGCGGATGTTCTTCGCCTGGCTGAAGCGGATCAGCCGGGCCAGGGACAGCGGCTCGGCCACCCCGCTGGCTTCGATGATGATCACGTCCAGCCGCAGCCGCGGTGCGGCGAGCCTGGACAGGGCCTCATCCAGCCCCCCGGAGTCGTCCAGGCAGCACACGCAGCCGCCGGCGATGGATTGCGCGGCGTCCACCTGCCCGGTGATCAGCCCGGCGTCGACGTTGATGGTCCCGAAATCGTTGACCACCACCCCGATGCGCGCCCCCGGGGTGCGCAGCAGGTGATTGAGCACGGTGGTTTTGCCGGCCCCCAAGTATCCGGTCAGCGCGATCACCGGAATCTGCCTGCGTGCCATCTATCCACCTGGACCTTTCATGCGGTGCTCGCCGGGGCTGCGGAAGCCGCGAGCGGGAAACATCAACCGCTCCAACCCTAGTACGCCCCGCGCCGCCGCGTTGTCCGGTTAAAGCACCGATGGCCGCCGGCGAACCCTGAACTACAGGGAACACCGGCGGCCAGCGGAGGCAAAAGCCAAGAAAAAGCTACTGCAGCATCGTGCGATCGTCGAGCTGCGCGCCCTTGATCTTCTCGAATTCGCCCAGCAGGCCCTTGACCGTCATCTTGCTCTTCGCCTCCTGGTCGAGGTCCAGGATGATCTGCCCGTCATGCATCATGATCAGCCTGGTGCCCAGGGCCAGCGCCTGTTCCATATTGTGCGTGACCATCAGCGTGGTCAGCGCATGGCGCTGCACGATCTCGTTGGTCAGCCGCGAGACCAGGGCCGCGCGCTGCGGATCCAGCGCGGCGGTGTGCTCATCGAGCAGCAGGATCTTCGGCTTGGAGAAGGTGGCCATCAGCAGGCTGAGCGCCTGGCGCTGGCCGCCCGAGAGCAGCCCGACCTTCGTCTTCAAGCGCTTTTCCAGCCCCAGCTCCAGGGACTTGAGCTCCTCGACGAACAGCTTCCGGCGCTTGGCGCCCACCCCCATGCCCAAACCGCGGAAGCGGCCGCGGGCGTGCGCCAGGGCCATATTCTCTTCGATGGTCATCGTCGGCGCGGTGCCGGCCATCGGATCCTGGAAGACCCGGCCGATGTACCTGGCGCGGGTGTAGTCGGCCATCTTGGTGACGTTCTTGCCGTCGACGGTGACCGTCCCGGTATCCGGGAAGAGCTTGCCGGCGACCATGTTCAGCACCGTGGACTTGCCCGCCCCGTTGGACCCGATGACGGTGACGAATTCGCCGGGTCCGAGGTTCAGGTTGATATTGCGCAGCGCCTTGCGCTCGTTGACGGTTCCCGGGAAGAAGGTCCGTGAGAGGTTGGAAATTTCAAGCATTGCTGCGCACCTCTTCCTGGATCGGCGCGGCGTCCGAATCCTTGCGTTTGAAGGTTTTCACGATCTTCTGGAAGCCCTTCCATTTCGGCAGCAGCAGCGCCACCACCACGAGCACCGCGGAGATCAGCTTCATGTCGTTGACCTCCAGCCCGGCGACTAGCGCGAACTGGATGACCAGCCGGTAGATGACCGCGCCGAAGACGACGGCCAGCGCGGCCAGCCAGATGTAGCGCTGGGTGAAGATGGCCTGGCCGACGATCACCGAGGCCAGCCCGATCAGGATCACGCCGATGCCCATGCCGACATCGGCGAAGCCCTGGTACTGGGCGATCGCCGCGCCGGAGAGGGCGACAAAGCCGTTGGACAGGGCCAGGCCCAGGATCTTCTGGTTATCGGTGCTCACCCCGAAGGAGCGGATCATCTCGTGGTTATCGCCCGTGGCGCGCATCGCCATGCCCATTTCGGTGTGCAGGAACCAGACGATCGCGGCCACGAAGATCAGTGCAACGGCGAAGAGGATCAGGATCGAGCCCGCGGAGCCGAGAATTCCCGCCGTGCGCAGCGGGCTGATCAGCGTGTCCTCGCCGAGCAGCGGCGTATTCGCCTTGCCCATGATGCGCAGGTTGATCGAATAGAGGGCGATCATCGTCAGAATACCGGCGAGCAGGCCGTCGATCTTGCCCTTGGTATGCAGCAGGCCGGTGATCGCGCCGGCGACCATGCCGGCGAAGAAGGCGAGCAGCGTGGCAAGCCAGGGGTTCATCCCGTTCACGATGCCCACCGAGGCGACGGCGGCACCGGTGGTGAAGCTGCCGTCGACGGTGAGGTCCGGGAAATCCAGGATGCGGAACGTCAGATATACCCCGAGCGCCATCAGGGCGTAGATGAGCCCGAGTTCAACCGCTGTGATCATAATTGGATCCTTGAGTTGTGGGAAAGTTCTTGGTCACGAGGAAGGCGAGGCGTCTACGTGCTCGCCTCGCCTTCCTCGCAGGTGGGTGGTGCTTTGGCCCTAGTAGGTTTCGACCGCCTCGGACTTCAGTTCCGCGGAGAACTCGATGCCGATCTTCTTCGCGGCGGTTTCGTTCAGGTACAGCTCCACCTCGGTGAGGGTTTCCACCGGCATGGTGGCCGGTTCCGCCTCGCCCTTGAGCAGCTTGTCCGCCATCATCGCGGTCTGCTCGCCGAGCTTCTCGTAGTTGATGCCGTAGGTGGCGGTGGCGCCACGCTTTACGGAGTCACCATCGGCGGCGATCACCGGGACCTTCTTGCCCTGCGCGGTCTGCAGCAGGCCTTCCAGCGCGGAGACTACCGCGTTGTCGGTGGGCACGTAGTAGGCGTCGACGTCCAGTGAGTTGGCCGCCTGCTGCACCTCGGAAGGCGCGGAGATGGCGGACTTCTCGATGGTCAGGCCGAGCTCGCCGGCGGCTTCCTCGGCCCACTGGACCTGGATGGCGGAGTTCGCCTCGCCCGAGGAGTAGACGATGCCGACCTTCTTCGCATCCGGGGAGAGCGTCTTGAGCAGTTCCAGCTGCTCCTTGACCGGGTTCTTGTCCGAGGTGCCGGTGACGTTGGCGCCCGGAGCCTCGTTGGAGGCCACCAGCTTCGCGTCCACCGGATCGGTGACCGCGGAGAAGAGCACCGGAATGCTGGTGATCGACTGGGCCGCGGCCTGCGCCGACGGGGTGGCGATCGCCAAGACCAGGTCGATGTCGCTGTCGGCCGCGAGCTTGCCGGCGATCGAGGCGTTGGTGGCCTGGTCGCCCTGCGCGTTGTTGTCGTCGTAGGAAATCTTGTCGCCGGTGTAGCCGGCGTCTTCCATGCCCTGCTTGAAGCCCTTGGTGACGGCGTCAAGGGATGGGTGCGAGACATACTGGAAAATGCCGATCTTGACCGGGCCCTCGGCGGCGGCTCCGCCGTCGCCGGAACCCTCGCTGCCGGTGTCCGAGCCGCAGGCGGTGAGCGCCAAGGCGCCGGTGGCAGCCACTGCGGCTAGTTTCAAAGCTGTGAATCGCTTCATGGTGATCCTTTCAACATGTTCCCTGTGCGAGTGATGTCCCTGTGCGCGTTGGCCCGGTAGCCAGCTCATCGGCGAAGACAAGCGAACCGGGAACTGCCCGAACCACGTGCAGGTGATTACCCACGATCTTACATGTGAAAGACCTCACTTCGCCGATGAACCCGGTGATGCCAAAGACGTTTGCCCCTTGATTCGGCCAATGCCGGACACAAGTGGGCATTTGGCGTGCTCTCGGGCGCGAATCCGTATTCGGGCCAGCGAGGCTGCCGGCATTTCGGTGGACGGATTTAAAAATTGACTTCGCCGCACTGTGACGCAGATCAAGGGTTTTTGCCGGCGCGCGGCCGGTTTTGCGCCCCCGCGGGCGCGCTGAGTCGCGGTGTCTGCCGGCAGCCGCCTGGCCGGAATAGAATGGGCACATCATGGCCCTCACCATTTCTTATCCCGAAGCCCTTCCCGTTTCTGCCCGCCGCGCCGACATCCTCGATGCGGTGCGCCAGAACCAGGTGGTGATCATCGCCGGCGAAACGGGGTCCGGCAAGACCACCCAGCTGCCCAAGATGCTGCTCGAGCTCGGGTTGGCCAAGCACGGCATGATCGGGCACACCCAGCCGCGCCGGCTGGCCGCGCGCACCGTGGCCGAGCGCATCGCCGAGGAGCTGGGCACGAGCATCGGCGACGAGGTGGGCTTCCATGTGCGCTTCACCGGGGAGGTTTCGCGCCAGACGAAGCTGAAGGTGATGACCGACGGCATCCTGCTCGCCGAGATCCAGCGCGACCGGCTGCTGAAGAAGTACTCGGCGATCATCATCGACGAGGCGCACGAGCGCAGCCTGAACATCGACTTCCTGCTCGGCTACCTCAAGCAGATCATGGTCCAGCGCCCGGAGCTGAAGATCATCATCACCTCCGCGACCATCGACCCCGAACGCTTCGCCGCGCACTTCGGCACCCTCGATGCTGCAGGTGCGCTGGTGCCCGCGCCGATCCTCGAGGTCTCCGGGCGCACCTTCCCCGTGGAAATCCGCTACCGGCCGCTGGAGGCCGGCGGCGAAGAGCCGGACGAGGCGGATGCGAACGCGCTGGAAGACGACCGCGACCCGCTGGATGCGGTGACCGACGCGGTGCGCGAACTGTCCGCCGAGGAGGCGGGAGACATCCTGATCTTCTTCTCCGGGGAGCGCGAGATCCGCGACGCAGCCGATGCCTTGCGCGCGATGGTGGCCGGCAACAAGCGGCTGCCGCGCTACGAGGTGCTGCCGCTGTTCGCCCGGCTCTCGCTGGCCGAACAGCACCGGGTCTTCCACCCGGGGTCCGCGCCGCGGCTGATCCTGGCCACCAACGTGGCCGAAACCTCGCTGACCGTGCCGGGCATCAAATATGTGATCGACACCGGCACCGCACGCATCTCGCGCTATTCGCACCGCACCAAGGTCCAGCGCCTGCCCATCGAGCGGGTCTCGCAGGCCAGCGCGAATCAGCGTTCGGGCCGCTGCGGGCGCGTCTCCGAGGGCATCGCGATCCGGCTGTACTCCGAAGAGGACTACGCCGCGCGCCCGGAATTCACCGACCCCGAGATCCTGCGCACCTCGCTGGCCAGCGTGATCCTGCAGATGATCTCCATGGGCGTGGTGGCCACCGCCGCCGACGTGGCCGACTTCGGCTTTGTGCAGCCGCCGGACGCGCGGGCGATCTCCGACGGGGTGAATCTGCTGCGCGAACTGGGCGCACTGGGCGAAGACAAGCGCGCGCAGGTCACGCAGATCGGCCGCAAGCTCGCCCAACTGCCGCTGGACGTGCGCCTGGGCCGGATGATCCTGGAGTCCGCGGAGCGCGGGGTGGCGAAGGAGCTGATGGTGCTCGCCGCCGCGCTGAGCATCCAGGATCCGCGCGAGCGGCCCAGCGAGGACACCGGGCAGCGCGAACGCGCCGCCGAACTGCATAAGCGCTTCGCCGATGAGAAGTCCGACTTCATCGGGCTGCTGAACTTGTGGGCCTATTTGCAGGAGCAGCAGAAGGAGCTGTCCTCCTCGGCCTTCCGCCGGCTGTGCAAGGCCGAGCACATCAACTACCTGCGGGTGCGCGAATGGCAGGACCTGTTCACCCAGCTGCGCCAGCTGTCCAAGTCGCTGGACATCACCGTCGCCGCGGCCCCGGTGGACCCGGCGGCCAACGAGGATCAGGTCCACAAGTCGCTGCTGTCCGGGCTGCTGGGGCATATCGGGCTCTATGACGAGCGCAAACGCGACTACCAGGGCGCGCGCGGCGGGCGCTTTTCGATTTTCCCCGGCTCCGCGCTGTTCAAGAAGTCCCCGACCTGGGTGATGGCCGCCGAGCTGGTGGAGACCTCCCGGCTCTGGGCGCGCACCGCGGCGGTCATCGACCCCGCCTGGGTGGAGGAGCTCGCCCCGAATCTGCTCAAGCGCAGCTACTCCGAGCCGCACTGGTCCAAGAAAATGGGCTCGGTGATGGGCTACGAGAAGGTCACGCTCTTCGGGCTGCCGATCGTGCTCAAGCGCCGCATGCACTACTGGCGGGTGGATAAGCCGCTGGCCCGCGAACTGTTCATCCGGCATGCGCTGGTGGAGGGCGACTGGCGCACCCACCACAAGTTCTTCGCGCGCAACCGGGCGGTGCTCGCCGAGGTGGAGGAGCTCGAAACCCGGATGCGCCGCCACGATCTGCGCATCTCCGACGAGGACCTGTTCGACTTCTACGATGCCCGGCTGGGCGAAGAGGTGGTCTCCGAGCGGCACTTCGACCGCTGGTTCAAGCGCGCGGCGGCCAAGGATCCGGGCCTGCTGGACTTCGATCCGGCCGCGGTGCTCGCCGGCGACGCACAGCAGCTCGATGAGACCGCGTTCCCGCGCACCTGGTCCCACGGGTCCATCGCGCTGCCGCTGAGCTACGAGTACAACCCGGCCGCCGCCGACGCCGAAGGGGACGGGGTGAGCCTGCAGGTGCCGGTGGTGTTCCTCAACCAGCTCGATCCGGCGCGCTTCGCCTGGCTGATCCCGGGGCTGCGCCACGAGCTGCTCACCGCGCTGATCCGCTCCATGCCCAAGGCGATCCGCAAGAACTTCGTGCCCGCCCCGGATGTGGCAGGCCAGGCGCTGGCCATGCTCGACGCGGATTTTGATCCCGGCACCGATGACCTGGCCGTTTCCCTGGCGCTGGTGCTGCGCCGGCTGCGCGGCATCGTGGTGGACCCGGCGATCTTCGACTTCTCCGCGCTGCCCGCGCACCTGCGCTTCGGCTTCGAGGTGGTGGACGCCGCCGGAAAGCTGCTGGGGCACGGCGATGACCTCTCCGCCCTGCAGTACAAGCTGGCCGCGGCGAACCGGGCCGCGCTGTCCAGCCAGGTCAACTCCCCCGCCACCGTGCGCGCCGCGGCCCCGGCGCAGGCCAAGGGCGCGAAGGGATCCAAGGGCACCCCGCCGGCCAAGGCTCCGAAGTCGGCGCCCGGCTCCGGGCAGTGGGACCAGCGCGGGCTGACCGGCTGGCCGAAGCTGCGCACGGCCGGGAACGCGCTGCCGGCCCAGGTCACCACCACGGTGATGGGCCAGGAGATCACCGCCTATCCGGGGCTGCACGACGCCGGCAGGGATGCGGCGCTGAGCGTCTACCGCACCGCGGCCGAACGCGATGCCGCGCACCGGGCCGGGATCATCCGGCTGCTGATGCTGCGCCTGCCCCCGGCGGCGAAGTTCGTCATCGGGCACCTGAGCAATGCCGAGCGGCTGGCGTTCAGCCAGAACCCGCACGGGTCGATCGACGAGCTGATCGCCGACTGCACCATGGCCGCGGTGGACAAGCTGGTGCCCGAGGCGCTACCGATGGATGAGGCGGGCTATGAGAAGCTCTTCGAAACCGTGCGCGCCGAGCAGATCGACACGGTCTTCTCGATCACCTCGGTGATCTCCCAGGTGTTCGGCGCCGCGACCCGGGTGGCGAATCAGCTGAAGTCCACCAAGTCGCTGGCGATGTACGCCGCGGTCAGCGACATCCGCTCGCAGCTGGAGCAGCTGATCTACCCCGGGTTCATCGCCGCCACCGGGGCCGCGCACCTGATGCGCCTGCCGCGCTACCTGGCGGGCATCGAATCGCGGTTGGTGAAGCTCAATTCCGGGGCGGTCACCCGCGACGGGCAGTCGCTGACGGTGATCCAGAAGCTGGAGGACGACTACGACGGCGCGCTGGGGCGGGTGCCGGAGGGCGCGCGCACCCCGGCCGGGCTGCGCGAGGTGAAGTGGATGCTCGAGGAGATGCGCATCTCGCTGTTCGCCCAGGAGCTGGGCACCGCCTATTCGGTCAGCGAGAAGCGCATCCGCAAGGCCATCAAGGACGGGCTCGCGGCGCTCTAGCCGCGGGGCCCGCCGGCGGCGATCACCTGCACCGGGTCCTCGTAGACGATGCGGCCCGGATCGGCAGTTTCCAGCCGTTCCCAACGGATCTGGTGCGCATCGAGCAGCAGCAGGTAGGGCTCCACGCGCGCCAGCAGGTGCACGGCGCCGTGCTTGAACCAGGCGGCCGCGCCCGGGTTGAGCGCCCGGTCGTAGACCTGCGGGTCGCTGAGGCTCGGATTCGGGTAGGCCGCGTTGTACCAGTCGTTTCCGGCCCGCCAGCGCGCGTGCTCGGCCGGGCTCAGTTCCCCCTGCGCGCCCAGCTTGTTGACCAGCGCGAAAATGCCGGGGTGCACCCCGCGTTGATTGGGCACCAGCGACTGGTAGCGGATGAACCGCGCAGGCTCAATCGGCGGGCACAAATTCGCTGTGCCCGTCTTCGCGCAGGGCCGCACGCAGCTTGGCCGCGCTCGCGTCCATGCGTGCCGCCTCCGGGTTCAGCATCGCGTTGGACAGGTCAAAATCGGCCAGCGAGTTCGTCGGCCAGACATGCACATGCAGGTGCGGCACCTCAAAACCGGCGATCATCAGCCCGGCGCGCTGCGCGTTGAAGGCGCGTTTCTGCGCGCGGCCGATCTTCGCGGCCACCAGGTTCAGGTGGCTGAGCAGCGCCTCGTCGGCGTCGGTGAATTCGTCGATCTCCGCGCGCGGGACCACCAGGGTGTGCCCGTCGGTCAGCGGTCCGATGGACAGGAACGCGACGCAGCTCTCATCGGACCAGATGAAGCGTCCGGGGATCTCGCCGTCGATAATTTTGGTGAAGAGCGTGCTCATGGCGGCCTTTCTCGGCTCGGTTAGTGGCGGTGTTGTTCATCGCTCGTGGCGATCGGAGACTGCGGGTAGGAGCAGTATTGCGACCAGCTGCCCGGGTAGAGGGCGGCCGTGCGGCCCGCGTGCTCGGCGGCGAGCACCTGGTGGGCGGCGGTGATCCCGGAGCCGCAATAGGCCGCCAGCGGAAGGTTTTCCGGCGCGATTTTGGCGAAGGCCGCCGCGAGCCGCTCGGCGGAAAAGAATTTGGCCTGCGCGTCGAGGTTGTCGGTGGTCGGCCGGTTGCGCGCCCCGGGGATATGCCCGGCTACCGGGTCGATCGGCTCCTGGATGCCCAGGTAGCGGGCGGTGGCGCGCGAGTCGATGAGCGTGCCGGAGTAGCTGGCCAGCTCCTGGTATTCGAGCACCGGCATCCCGCCCCAGCTCAGCGCCACCTCCGACGGCTCCCTGGTCTCGATCCCGGTGGCCAGGTGGCCGCCGCGTTCCTTCCACGCATCCAGTCCCCCGTCGAGCACGGCCACGTTCTCAAAGCCGGCGTGGCGCAGCAGCCACCAGGCGCGGGCGGCGGCCAGCGCCCCGGAATCGTCGTAGGCGACGACGAAGGAATCCGCTCCGATCCCCCAGCGGCGCGCGGCGGCCTCGAAGTCGGCCGGTTCGGGCAGCGGGTGGCGGCCGGTATGCGCTCCGGTCGCCCCCGAAAGCTCGGTTTCCATCTCGACGAACACCGCGCCGGGGATATGCCCGGCGGCGTAGTGCTCCTGCCCGTCGTCGCGGCCGAGCACCCAGCGCACATCGAGCAGCACCAGGCTTTCATCGGCTAGCTTGGCGGCGAGTTCCGCGGCGCTGATCAGCGTGTTCATTTTCGGTCTCCCGCCGGTGTTCCGGAATTCTGCCCGCTGCCTTCGGCCAGCTCGTCGAGCAGGTAGGTGGTGCCCGCCTCCAGCCGGCGCAGCAGGCTGCCGTTGGCTTCGGCGCGGGCGCCGAGCATGGTGTCGAAGAGGTTCAGTCCGCGTTCGTTGAGCAGCCCGTCGTGGATCGGCACCCAGACCGGCGCGTTCAGCGCGGTGGCGAAGTCCATGGTCTGCCCGATCCTCGCCCACGGGGCCATCAGCGGCAGCAGCAGTACCTGCGGGCGGATGCCGATCGGCACCTGGTAGCTGTCTCCCGGGTGGAAGAGCTGTTCGTCGCCCAGCAGGTAGCCGACGTTGGCCACCAGCTCGATCGAGCCGTGGATGGTGGCGTGGGTTCCGCCGAAGGTGCGCACCCGGATGCCGCCGACCACGAAGTCCTCCCCCGGCGCCACGGTGATGATCTGCGCCCGCTTGGGCGCCGGCAGCTGCTCGCGCAGGATCCGGGCCAGCGCATCGGGGGCATACACGCGCAGCAGCGAGCTGTCCTGCACCGCGGCGAGGATCTGGCGCTGGTCCGCATGGTCGGGGTGCTGGTGGGTGAGCAGCACGGCGCTGATGCCGGCGAAGGCCCCGTCCAGCTGCGAAAAGCTGCCCGGATCCAGCAGCAGCGAACCGTCGATGGTGGTGGCTTCCAAGCAGGAATGCCCGCGTAATGTGATGCGCATAGCTTCAGCCTAGGCCGACGGCGCGCCCTCGGCCAGCCACTGACACGCACTCGGCCGAAAAGTTGGCTAAAATTGGGTGGAACGGGGCCGAACGCGTTTCGCCCGAAACAGCTTTTCAGAAGGAATGGTGCAAGTCGATGGTGCAGCCAGAAACCCGCGTGACCAAGCAGCGGCTCGCGGTGGCCGAGGCCTTGGGCGAGGTCGATGATTTTGCGACCGCCCAGGAACTGCACCGCTGGCTGGTGGATACGCAGAAGAAGGTCTCGCTGGCCACCGTCTACCGGCTCTTGCAGTCCATGGCCGACGACGGGCTGGTGGACGTGCTGCGCAGCGGCGACGGCGAGGCGCGCTTCCGCCAGTGCCTCACCGAGGTGCACCACCACCACTTGGTCTGCCGGGTGTGCTCGAAGACCGTGGAGGTGCTCGCCCCGGCGGTGGAGCGCTGGGCCGCGCGCGTCGCGCAGGAAAACGGCTTCACCGACCCGGAGCACACCGTGGAAATCTACGGGCTCTGCGAAGAGTGCCGCCGCAAGGCCAGCTGAACGGCTCCATCGAACCCCAAAGGCGAAGGCCGCCCCCATTTACGGTGGGCGGCCTTCGCGCTGCGCCGAGCGGGCCGTTGGGCCGCTCGGCTAGACCAGGTGCTTGCGCGGGGAGCGCAGCGCCTCGATCCCCCGGCAGACCAGGTAGATCACGAAGGATATGGTGGTCACATACGGGCTGATAGGCAGCGAGCCGGCCAGCGCCAGCAGGATCCCGCCGAGCACCGAAATTTCGGCGAAGAGAATCGCCAGGAACACCGTGAGCCCGGGGTTGGAGCTGATCCGCAGGGCCGCGGCGGCCGGGGTGATCAGCAGCGCCAGCACCAGCAGCGCGCCGACCACCTGGATGGCGACGGCCACCGCCAGGGCGAGGATCACCATGAAGATTATCGACAGCCCGCCGGTGCGCACCCCGCGGGCGTTGGCCAGCACCGGGTCCACCGAGGCGAAGGTCAGCGGCCGCCAGACGACCAGCAGCGCGAGCACCACCACCGCGCAAAGGGCCAGCATGCCGGAAAGCTGCACATCGTCCACCGCGACGATCTGCCCGGTGAGCAGGCCGAACTTATTGGCGCTGCGCCCCTCGTAGAGCGAGAGGAACAGGATCCCGAGCCCCAGGCCGAAGGGCATCAGCACCCCGGTGATGGAGTTGCGGTCCTTGGCCCGGGTGCCCAGCACGCCGAGCACCAGCGCCGCGACCAGCGAGCCGAACACCGAGCCGGTGACCACATCCACGCCGATGAGCAGCGCAAAGGCCGCCCCGGCGAAGGAGAGTTCGGCGATGCCGTGCACCGCGAAGGCCATATCGCGCATCATGATGAAGATGCCGATCAGCCCGCCGACGATGCCCAGCGCCGCCCCGGCGATCAGCGAGTTGGTCACCAGCGGCAGCAGCTGCGCGTAGTCATCAAAATTCAGCGTGCGCTCCAGGAAGTCTGCGAAATTCATCGCGCGCCTACCTTCCGGTCTCTAGTGCGTGGTCTTCGGGGTGCTCATGCCCGTCCGGCGGCAGCGCCCGGTTCCCGTCGCCGCTGAGCACCACGATCCGCCCGTTGACGCGCAACACCTGCACCGGGGCGCCGTAGAGCGCGCTCAGCACCTCGGAGCGCATCACTTCGTCGACGCTGCCCAGGTGGAATTTGCCCTCGGCCAGGTAGAGCACCCGGTCCACATAGGGCAGGATCGGGTTGATCTCGTGGGTGACGAAGATGACCGCGGCCCCGTGCTGCACGGCCTGGCGGTGGATCACCTCGCTGATCGCCTGCTGGTGGTGCAGGTCCAGGGAGAGCAGCGGCTCGTCGCAGAGCAGCACCCGCGGATCCCCCGCGAGCGCTTGCGCGGCGCGCAGCCGCTGCTGTTCGCCGCCGGAAAGATCGGAGACCGGGCGGTGCGCGTAGTCCTGCGCGCCGACCAGCTCGAGCAGTTCGTCCACCTTCGCGTGAACCTTTCGGCGGGCCAGCCGGATGCCGGGGCGGTTGCCGTCCACGCCCAGGGCCACCAGGTCGCGGGCGCGCAGGGGCACGTTGTCGCCGAAGGGGCGCTGCTGCGGGATCAGGCCCACCAGCTCCGAGCCGCGGCGCACCGGGTCCCCGGCGATGGACACGGTACCGGCGTTCAGGGCCGTGGTGCCGAGCATGGTGTTGATAAAGCTGGTTTTGCCCGAGCCGTTGGGCCCGAGCACCGCCAAGAACTCCCCGGGCTGCACTTGCAGGTCCAGCCCCTCCCACAGCACCCGGGACCCGAAGGCCAGGCGTGCGGCGTCGAAGGTGACAATCGGGGATGTGCTCATGAACCGGCTTTCGCGCTTAAAGAAGACTGCGGCACCGCTGAAGCGGTGCCGCAGTCAATCCTACCAGTTGCGACTGGTTCGCATTACGCGTTTGGCTGTGAGACTAATTGCCGTTCGCCTTGCTCGGTGGAGCGTGGCGCTTCTGCGTCGAGTCGCTGATCTCGCCGACCAGCACCTCGATGATGTCCTCCAGGAACAGCACGCCGATGGTGTGCCCCGCCTCGTCGACCACGGCCGAGAGGTGGTTGCCCTCCTGGCGCATGCTCTCCAGCGCCTCCTCGATTTCCGCGTCCTGCTTGACCACGCCCAGCGGGTGCAGCGGCAGGTCGCGCAGCGGCGCGGTGGAGTGCGCGTCGTCGATCAGCATCACGTCCTTGACATGCCAGTAGCCCACCGGCACCTCGTCGCGGGTGATCAGCATGCGCGAGTAGCCGGTCTTGCCGACCTTCTTCTCGAATTCGCGCGCGGTGGTCTGCCCCCACTCCAGGGTGAACAGGTCATCGACCTGAACCATGCAGGAGGCGGCCGTGACGGTGGAGAATTCCAGCGCCTTGGTCAGCCGCAGCGCATGCTCGTTGCGCAACGTGCCCTCCTGGGAGGAGGTGTCGATGATCGAGCGGACCTCCGCTGCGGTGTAGGAACTGGTCACCTCGTCCTGCGGCTCGACGCCGAAGAGCTTCAGGAACAGGTTCGCCGCGCCGTTGAGCATCGAGATGATCGGCTTGAGCACCTTGGCCACGCCCACCAGCGGCATGGCCAGCACCAGCACCGCCTTGTCGGCGACGGAGACCGAGATGTTCTTCGGCACCATTTCGCCGAAGGTCACGTGCAGGAAGGTCACCAGCACCAGCGCGATGAGGAAGGCGGCGGTGTCCGCGATCTGCTCCGGCATGCCCAGCGCCGTCATCGGCACCTCCAGCAGGTGGTGCAGCGCCGGTTCGGAGATGTTCAGGATCAGCAGCGAGCAGACGGTGATGCCCAGCTGGCAGACCGCGAGCATGATGGAGACGTGCTCCATCGCATACAGCGCGATCTTCGCCCGCTTGTTTCCCTCGTCGGCCAGCGGCTCGATCTGCGAGCGGCGCGCGGACATCACCGCAAATTCGCCGGCGACGAAAAATGCATTGACCGCCAGCAGCACGACCAGCCAGGCCAGCCCGATGAAATCACTCATTGGACTCCTCCTTGGTGTGCGTGGCAGGTTCGAAGCGCACCTGGGCGATCCGGCGGCCATCGAGCTCGGTCACCGTGAAAATTCCCGCCTCGGTTTGCACCGCATCGTTCAGTTCGGCCAAACGCCCCAGCTCGGAGAGCATGAACCCGCCGATGGTGTCGTAGGCCGAATCGTCGGCGATGATATCGCTCGCGAAGTGTTCGTTGACCTGGTCCGGGCGGTACATGCCGGGGAACAGCCATTTGCCGTCCGGCTGGGTGACCGCCTCTTCCTCGTCCTCGTCGTGCTCATCGGAGACCTCTCCGACGATCTCTTCGACCAGATCTTCCAGGGTGACCAGCCCGGCGGTTCCGCCGTACTCGTCCATCACGATGGCCACCTGGAATTCCGCGGCGCGCAGCTGCTCGAGCAGCACGTCGAGGTGGATGGTTTCCGGCACGTAGAGCGCATCGCGCGCAAATTCGCCGACCTGCAGCGCCGCGCGGCGTTCGCGCGGCACCGAGACCACGGCCTTGACATGGCAGATGCCCTGGATGTCATCGCTCGATCCCTCGGTGACCGGGAACCGGGAGAACCCGGTGTCCGCGCTCATCAGGATCAGTTCGGATAGTGCCGCCTCGGACTCGATGGTGGACATCGAGGTGCGCGGGGTCATCACATCGGCCGCGGTGCGTTCGGAGAATTCGATGGTCGATTCCACGAAGCGCGCGGTTTGGATGTCCAGCGTGCCGAGTTCCGCCGAACGGCGCACCAGCGAGGCGAGCTCCTGGGCGCTGCGGGCGGCCGAAATTTCTTCCTTGGCCTCCAGCCCGAAGAATTTGCGCAGCACCGAGTTCGAAAAGCCGTTGAGCAGCACAATGGCGGGCTTGAAGATGGCGGTGAAGATCAGCTGCGGGCGGGCCAGCGCCTTGCCCACGGCCATGGCCTTCGCGATGGCCAGGTTCTTGGGCACCAGCTCGCCGATCAGCATCGAGAGCAGCGTGGCGATCACCATGGAGATGACCACCGAGATGGCCTTGGAGCTGGCTCCCACCACGCCGATGTTCTCGAGCACCGGAGCCAGGAGCTTGCTCATCGCCGGTTCGAGCACATAGCCGGT
The DNA here is from genome assembly GCF_052379245.1 of Glutamicibacter sp. AOP12-B1-11. Classification (NCBI taxonomy): domain Bacteria; kingdom Bacillati; phylum Actinomycetota; class Actinomycetes; order Micrococcales; family Micrococcaceae; genus Glutamicibacter; species Glutamicibacter sp. AOP12-B1-11. Next base: position 67,500 of record NZ_JBQSYL010000008.1, read on the forward strand.
GAGCAAGGTGGTCAGGGTGATGCCCAGCTGGCAGCTGGAAAGCTGGGTGGACAGCGAGGTCAAGCACTGCAACAGCGCCTTGGAACCGCGTTCGCCGCGATCGATGGCCTGTTGAACGGTGCTCTTGTCGAGGGCAACGAGGGAGAATTCCACGGCCACGAAGAAGCCTGTGCCCAGAATCAGCAGCAGGCCGAAAAGTATGTAGATCCATTCCATGGGCGGCTAACCACGCCCCCGGGGTGAATGGGTTAAATTGCGTCTATGTTGCCGTAAGCGGCAACTAGAAGGCTCCAATTGGGAGGCGGAGCCTTCCGGACGATGGCAAAGGTGGCCGGCACTGCGCCCGCGGGCGGCGGTCCGGCTAGGAGAATGAGATTCCATAGTGCGATTCATTCTATCCAATGAACCCGCTTCGCGCACAATAGCCACGCACGCACGACCAGCGGTACGGGAAACAAGCTAAATGGGCAGTGTTAAGCGCCACTTTCGTGAGATTCCCGACGACTCGTGGCAAATCCCTTGGAAAAGTCACTAGACTGGGGCGCAGGTCTAGAAATCTTGTGAGTATCGGTGGCCATTATTCACGTCCTCGGGCTACCACCGGCTCAAGCTAGAACAACGTAGAAATCAGGGAAGAGGCGTTGCACGTGCCAGAGCAAGCACACCACCGACTTACTGAAGAGTTTGGTGGAAACGAGTGGCTAGTAGACGAGCTGTACCAGCAGTATCTCGTCGATAAGAACTCGGTCGATAAGAAATGGTGGGACATTTTCGAGTCCCTCACCACCGAAAACAACGCACCGGCAGCACCGGCAGCATCCGCGGCCAAGGCCGCGCCGAGCGCGCCGCCGGCGGCGGCAGCGGCGGCGAAACCTGCTCCTGCAGCCAACGGCCAGGGCGCACCACGCGCCGCGGCCGAGGCGCGCAGCACCGAATCGGCTCCCGCGCCGGCCGCGGCCAAAGCCGAACCAGCAGCAAAGGAAGCAGCGCCGAAGACTGCTCCGATTCCGGCCCAGGCTCCGAAGGCAACGCCTTCCACCGGGCTGTACGGCGAGGAGAAGCGCACCCCGTTGCGCGGGCCAATGAAGGCCATCGCAACCAATATGGATGCTTCCCTCACCGTGCCGACCGCCACCACCGTGCGCGCGGTTCCGGCCAAGGTGATGATCGATAACCGCATCGTCATCAACAACCACCTCAAGCGCGCCCGCGGCGGCAAGATCTCCTTCACCCACCTGATCGGCTTCGCCGTGATTCGCGCGCTGAAGCAGATCCCGTCGATGAACGTCACCTACGATGTGATCGACAAGAAGCCGACCGCCGTCCAGCCGGCTCACGTGAACTTCGGCATCGCGATCGACATGCCAAAGCCGGACGGCTCGCGCATGCTCGCGGTCCCGAATATCAAGGTCGCCGAGACCCTGAGCTTCAACGAGTTCTGGGCCACCTACGAGGACCTGATCAAGCGGGCCCGCAACAACAAGCTGACCGCCGACGATTACTCCGGCACCACCGTGTCGCTGACCAACCCCGGTGGCATCGGCACCGTGCACTCGGTGCCGCGCCTGTCCAAGGGCCAGGCAGCGATCATCGGTGTCGGCGCGCTGGAATACCCGGCCGAGTACCGCGGATCATCCGAGAAGACCGTCGCGTCCCTCGGCATCGGCAAGCACATCACGCTGACTTCCACCTATGACCACCGCGTCATCCAGGGTGCCGGTTCGGGCGAATTCCTGAAGCTGGTCGAGGCACTGCTGCTCGGCGAGCAGGGCTTCTACGATGAGATCTTCGAGCAGCTGCGCATCCCTTACGAGCCGGTGCGCTGGGCCATCGACAACCAGGTCGACGTCGACCTGGCGGTCAACAAGGTCGCGCGCATCCAGCACCTGATCAACTCCTACCGCGTGCGCGGCCACCTGATGGCCGATACCAACCCGCTGGAATACGTCCAGCGCAAGCACCCGGACCTGGACATCCAGACCTATGGGCTGACCCTGTGGGATCTGGATCGCGAATGGGTTGCCGGCGGGCTGGGCGGCAAGAACCGCGCGCTGCTGCGCGACGTGCTGGGCATCCTGCGCGACGCCTACTGCCGCACCACCGGCACCGAGTACATGCACCTGCAGAACCCGGAAGAGCGCGAGTGGTTCCAGGCGAAGCTGGAGTCCGGCTACGCGAAGCCGACCCGCGACGAGCAGCTGCGCATCCTGAGCAAGCTGAACGCCGCCGAGGCCTTCGAAACCTTCTTGCAGACCAAGTTCGTCGGCCAGAAGCGCTTCTCCCTGGAGGGCGGTGAGTCGCTGATTCCATTGCTCGACGCGATCATCTCCGACGCCGCCGACGAGCAGCTGGACGAGGTGGCCATCGGCATGGCGCACCGCGGCCGCTTGAACGTGCTGACAAACATCGCCGGCAAGACCTACGCACAGGTCTTCCGCGAATTCGAAGGCACCGCAACCCCGGGCTCCGTCCAGGGTTCGGGCGACGTGAAGTACCACCTGGGCACCGAGGGCTCCTACACCTCGGACGCCGGCAACGCCACCAAGGTCTACCTGGCGGCCAACCCGTCGCACCTGGAAGCCGTGGATCCGGTGCTCGAGGGCATCACCCGCGCGAAGCTGGACCGCATGGGCTCGAAGAACAACGTGCTGCCGATCCTGGTGCACGGCGATGCGGCCTTCGCCGGCCAGGGCGTCGTCTCCGAGGTGCTCGCGATGAGCCAGCTGCCCGGCTACAAGACCGGCGGCACCGTGCACGTGATCGTGAACAACCAGATCGGCTTCACCACCGCTCCGAGTTCTTCGCGCTCTTCGGTGTACGCCACCGACGTGGCACGCACCGTGCAGGCACCGATCTTCCACGTCAACGGGGATGACCCGGAGGCAGTGGTGCACGTGGGCCAGATGGCCTTCGAGTACCGCCAGAAGTTCGGCAAGGACGTGGTCATCGACCTCATCTGCTACCGCCGCCGCGGCCACAACGAGGGCGACGACCCCTCGATGACCCAGCCGATCATGTACAACCTGATCGAGGCGAAGCGCTCCACCCGCAAGCTGTACACCGAGGCCCTCGTCGGCCGCGGGGACATCACCGCGGAAGAAGCCGAGAACGTGCTGGCCGAATACAAGGAGAACCTGGAGCGCATCTTCTCCGAGACGCATGCCGCCCAGACCTCCCCGATCCCGATCATCACCCCGGGTTCGACCATCAACGACCTGGAGAAGCCTTTCGCGCAGGCCGCCGACGAGAACACCGTCGACGGCGCCCGCGGATCGGCGATCAGCGAGCAGACGCTGGCGAAGATCGGCGCGGCCCACCTGGCGGTGCCCGAAGACTTCACCATGCACACCAAGCTCAAGGCATTGCTCGAACGCCGCGAGAAGATGTCCCGCGAAGGCGGCATCGACTGGGGCTTCGCCGAGCTGGCGGCCCTCGGCTCGCTGTCCATGGAAGGCGTGCCGGTTCGTCTGGCAGGCCAGGACTCGCGCCGCGGCACCTTCGTGCAGCGCCACTCGGTCTTCCACGACCGCGAGAACGACAACGAGTGGTACCCGCTGCACCACCTGAGCGAAGGCCAGGCACCGCTGTGGATCTACGACTCGCTGCTTTCGGAATACGCGGCCCTCGGCTTCGAATACGGCTACTCGGTGGAGCGCCCGGATGCGCTGGTGATGTGGGAAGCGCAGTTCGGTGACTTCGTCAACGGCGCGCAGACCGTGATCGACGAGTTCATCTCCTCGGCCGAGCAGAAGTGGTCGCAGTCCACCTCCCTGGTGATGCTGCTGCCGCACGGCTACGAAGGCCAGGGGCCGGACCACTCCTCGGCGCGCATCGAACGCTTCTTGCAGATGTGCGCGGAGAACAACATGGTGGTCGCCCAGCCTTCGAACGGTGCCAACCACTTCCACCTGCTGCGCCGCCAGGCCTACGCCCGGCCACGCAAGCCGCTGATCGTCTTCACCCCGAAGCAGCTGCTTCGCTTGAAGGCCGCGGCCACTTCGGTGGAGGACTTCACCACCGGCGGCTTCCAGGAGGTCATCGGCGACAAGTCGATCGCCAACGCGGATGCCGTGGAGAAGGTGCTGCTGGTTTCCGGTCGCCTGTACTACGATCTGCTCGCCGCGCGCACCAAGGCGCAGGACGAGAAGGTCGCGATCGTCCGCGTCGAGCAGCTCTACCCGGCTCCGGCCGAGCAGATCGCTGCCGAGCTGGCCAAGTACCCGAACGCCACGGTTTCGTGGGTTCAGGACGAACCAGCCAACCAGGGCCCATGGCCGTTCTTCGGCCTGTACGTCGCCCCGGAGCTGGAGAAGAAGGTCACCCTTGTCTCGCGTCCGGCCTCGGCCGCGACCTCTGCCGGTACCGCCAAGCGTCACGACGCCGAAGCCGCGGTGCTGCTGAAGCAGGCCTTCGCCCGCTAGCCGACACGCTCGGTTGAACGGCGCACAGCCGGCGAACCCGACCCCGTCAACACGGAGCCGGGTTCGCCGGCTGTGGCATTTAACCCGCCTTGTCCTCCCCGATCCGGCAAGTCAACACTGCTAAGGTTGACAAAGATTCAGATTTCCCAACGAAAGGTCGCCAAGTTGGAGTTTCGCACCATCCGCATCACCGCCATCGGCGATGAGCTACTTGCAGGACATGGCGACCCGCGTGCGCTGGGCTGGTTCGGCCGCGTGCTGGCTCGGACCCAGGACCCGGCATTGCGCTTGCAGTCCTTCGTGCTCGCCAGCCCCGCCGAAGGTTCCGAGGCCTTGGCCGAACGCTGGATGGGGGAAGCCTCCCGCCGTTTCGGCGATCAGGTAGAAAACCGCCTGGTCATCGCGCTCTCCGATCGCGACGTCGACCTCGGGCTGACCACCGCGCGCAGCCGGCTGAACCTGGCCAACATTCTCGACTCGGCCTCGCAGATGAGCATCAAGGCCTTGCTCGTCGGCCCGGCCCCGGGCTTGGACGACGCGCGCAACGAACGTGTCGCGGAATTGAACCGGGTCTATTCGGATGTGGCCCTGCGCCGCAACCACCACTACATCGACACCTTCACCCCGTTGCGGGCGCATTCGCAGTGGCGCAGCGACCTGACGGCTTCCGGCGGAGTGCCCGGACAGGCCGGCTATGGGCTGATGGCGTGGCTGGTGCTGCACCGCGGTTGGTACTCCTGGCTGGACCTGCCCGAACCCGACGCCAGCTAAGCCGTCGGACCGCGAATCGCGGCCCGGGCCTCTGGTTAGGGAAATCACATCAAGGTGTGAAAGACTACTAGCCGACCCGAGAAATCGGGAAGAGAAATATTGATCGCGCAAAGGAGTCACCATGTCGAAGCGTTCGCGTAAGCGTAAAGATCGCAAGCGTGGCGGTGCCAACCATGGCAAGCGCCCAAACAGCTAAGCGATGCGAGTAAAAAGAACCCCGTAGCATTCGAAGTTTCGAAGGATACGGGGTTTTTCTTATGCCCTTTGGCCGCCTGCGCCTCGCACCGGCGGCAAAAGCGTGAAAATCAGTGTCCGGATTCGATCCGAATCTGCGAAATACGCGTGATGATATTCGCCTTCAGCTGCTGCGGGGCATGCTCCTGGCAGCTGCGGCGCACCACCGAACGGATAATGCATTCCAGGTCGTACTGCTCGGTGCATTCCGGGCAGTGGTCCAGGTGTGCCTTGACGTCTTTGAGGTCATTGAGCGTCAACGCACCGTCTAGGTATTCATAGATGCGCACCATGCGGTCATCGGCGCAATCCCCCAATGAGTTACAGTCCATCGCTACTTCTCTGCTTTCTTCGCTGTGGCCTTGGTTTTGCTCTCCGCCGGCTTGATGCCGCGGTCGGCTGCATAATCTGCGAGTAGTTCACGCAACGACTTGCGTCCGCGATGCAACCGAGACATCACCGTGCCGATCGGCACCCCGAGGATTTCGGCCGCTTCCTTGTAGCTGAAGCCCTCGACGTCCACGAAGTAGACAGCCATCCTGAAATCCTCGCCGATGGACTGCAGCGCAGCCTTCACATCCGAGTCCGGCAGGTGGTCCAAGGCCTCGGCCTCCGCGGAGCGCAACCCGGTGGAGGAATGCTCCATCGCGGCGGCCATCTGCCAGTCCTCGACCGTGTCGGTGGAGGTGCGTTGCGGCTCGCGCTGCCGCTTGCGGTACAGGTTGATGTAGGTGTTCGTCAGAATCCGGTACAGCCAGGCCTTCAGATTCGTGCCGGGCTTGTACTGATGGAATGCCGAGTAGGCCTTCGTGAAGGCCTCCTGAACCAAATCTTCGGCGTCCGACGGGTTGCGCGCCATGCGCAGCGCCGCCGAGTACAGCTGGTCGACATAGCCGAGCGCATCGCGTTCGAAGCGCTCGCGACGTTGTTGATCGGTCTCCTTGCTCACATCGGGCAAGTCCGTGTCCACGGTGTTATCAGTCATCACCACAGAGTCTACGCGCTTGGCCCGATGGCTGGACAGGGTGCGGCTCACACCGGGGCAAGCCGTCTGCTGCGTCTGAATGTCTTCAATCGTCGTCACACTTATCTCAACCGCGGTAGCTGTGCGGTTATTCCCGCCACGCTCTCGGCTAGAATTATGCCAAGAGTCCAACGGCTGATTTGAAGGAAGTGCGATTATCTCTGTGAGCACTCATGGAAGCGAGCTGAACTGGTGGGAGGCACCTTTTGCCTCCGGCGCGCTGGATGCGACGGTGAGCGTTCCGGCGTCGAAATCCTTGACCAACCGGTATCTGGTGTTGGCCGCGCTGGCAGATTCACCCTCCACGATCCACAACACGCTGATCAGCCGCGATACGGAACTGATGCTGCGCGCCCTGGAGCAGTTCGGCGTGCGCGTTCAGCGAACCGCGCAGGAGGACGGATCCACCACGGTGGTGCTCACCCCCGGTGTCCCCGCGGGCGCCGAAACCCCGCGCGTGGACTGCGGACTGGCCGGCACCGTGATGCGCTTTGTGCCCGCATTGGCGGCCGTCACCGGGGCGAAGGTCCACTTCGACGGGGACCCCGCCGCCCGGGTGCGCCCGATGGCCCCGGTGCTTGACGCGCTGGCCGCGCTCGGCGTCAAATTCGACTTCGACGCACAGCCCTCCATGCTGCCCTTCACCATGGATGCCTCCGCGGTGGCCGCGCGCGAATCGGTCACCATCGATGCTTCGGCCAGCTCCCAATTCATTTCCGCGATGCTGCTCATCGGGCATGCGCTGCCCGGCGGGCTGCACCTGCGGGCCGCCGCAGGGCAGATCGCCAGTCCCGACCACATCCTGATGACCGTGGCCACGCTGCGCGAACTAGGCGTTGCGGTCGCGGAGGACGCCGACGGGCGCGGCTGGCAGATCGCCCCCGGGGCCATCGCCGGCTTCACCGTCACCGTGGAACCGGACCTGTCCAACGCCGGACCGTTCCTGGCCGCGGCGCTGGCCACCGCAGGCACCGTGCGGGTGCCCTTCTGGCCCGAAAACACCACCCAGGTCGGCGGTAAATGGGTGCAGATCCTTAGCGCCATGGGCGCCGAGGTCGCGCGCTCCGCGGACGGGGTGCTCTCGGTGCGCGGCTCCGGGACCATCCACGGGATCGACTACGCGGACGCCTCCGAGCTGGCCCCCACCCTGGCGGCGCTGTGCGTACTGGCCGATGCGCCGAGTACGCTGCACGGCATCGGGCACCTGCGCGGCCACGAAACCGACCGGCTCGCCGCGCTGGAAACCGAGCTGGCCAAGGTGGGCGCCCGAGTGCGCGCCACCGAGGATGGGCTGCGCATCGAACCCGGTGCGCTACAGGCGGCGGACCTGCACAGCTATGAGGACCACCGGATGGCCACCGCCGGCGCGCTGCTGGGTCTGGCCATCGACGGGGTACGCGTGGAAAACATCGCCACCACCGCCAAGACCATGCCAGATTTCCCGCGGCTGTGGGCGCAGATGGCCGGCACCGCGGCGCCTGGCGCACCGGGTCAGGCTGGCTGATGAGCTACAGCGAATACGACGATTTCACCGTGCGGGTCCGGCCGAATAAGAAGGGCTCCCGCCCGCGCACCAAGGAGCGCCCGGCCTACGAGAAGGCGGTCATCGGACGCATCATCACCGTGGACCGCGGGCGCTACACGGCGATTCTGGACGAGGACACGCCCGAGGAGCGGATCGTGGTCGCCGCGCGCGCCCGCGAGCTGCGCCGCCAGGCGGTGGTGCCCGGGGATCTGGTGGCGCTGGTCGGCGACACCAGCGGCAAGCCGGACACCCTGGCACGGCTGGTGCGCATCGAGGAACGCACCACGCTGCTGCGCCGCAGCGCCGATGACACCGACGCGACCGCGCGGGTGGTCGTGGCGAATGTCGACAAGCTGGTGATCGTGGTCGCCGCTGCCAACCCCGAGCCGCGCACCGGCTTCGTGGACCGCGCCCTGGTGGCCGCCTATGACGCCGGGATCCAGCCGGTGCTCTGCGTGACCAAAGCCGATGTGAAGGACCCTGCCGAATTCCTGGGCCACTACGAGGGGCTGGCACTGCCGGTAGTCATCTCGCGCACCACCGGGGATGAGGCCACCGGCGTGGATGCGCGCGGCGCCGACGGATCCAGCGCCCGGCTCGCGGTCGGCGCGCTGCACGAACTTGAAGAGCTGCTCTCCGGCTGCGTGTCGGTGGTGCTCGGCCATTCCGGGGTGGGCAAATCCACGCTGGTCAACGCGCTGACCGGGTCCACCCGTGCCACCGGGCAGGTGAACTCGGTGACCGGCCGCGGCCGGCACACCTCGTCGAATGCGTTGGCGCTGCGCCTGGGCGAGGCCGCCGGCGGCTGGCTGATCGACACCCCCGGCATCCGGTCCTTCGGGCTGGGCCTGGTGGATCCGGACAATATTCTGGGCGCCTTCGAGGAGCTGGCGGATATCGCCACCGGCTGCCCGCGCGGCTGCAACCACCATGCCAACGCCGCCGGCTGCGCGCTGGAAGCCTGGGTGCAGGATCCGGCAACGCCTCCGGCCGCCGCCTCCCGGCTGGCATCCTACCGCCGACTGATCACCACCGAGGACACCACGCACGAGAAGGAGCTGGGCGCGCTCTAGCGCCACCACACCATGGCCGAATACACCTTGCAGCAAGACCTTGAATTCGCCTTGGCGATGGCCGATAAGGTCGATGCGCTCACCTTGGCCCGCTACGGTTCGAACGACCTGCGGGTGGAAACCAAACCAGATATGACCCCGGTCTCCGACGCCGACCGCGGCGCCGAGGAATTGATCCTCGCAGAGCTCGCCGCGCACCGCCCCGAAGATTCGGTGCTCGGCGAGGAATTCGGGGTGCACGGCACCGGTTCCCGGCGCTGGGTCATCGACCCGATCGACGGGACGAAGAACTTCGTGCGCCGCGTGCCGGTGTGGGCGACCCTGATCGCGCTGCTCATCGACGACGAGCCGGTGCTCGGCGTGGTTTCCGCTCCGGCGCTTTCCCGCCGCTGGCATGCGGCCACCGGGTTGGGGGCGTTCGTCACCGAGCCGGGCAGCGAAGGCCAACGCCGCTTGGCGGTCTCGGCGGTGGCCGAACTGCCCGACGCCTCGCTGTCCTACGCGTCGCTGAACGGCTGGAAGGAGCGCGGCAAGCTCGATGGCCTGCTCGAACTGCTTGGGACGGCCTGGCGCACCCGCGGCTATGGCGATTTCCTGTCCTACGCGCTGGTCGCCGAGGGCGCGGTGGACGCCGCCTTCGAACCGGAACTGGAGCTCTACGACATGGCCGCGCTGGTCCCCGTCGTACGCGAGGCCGGTGGCCGCTTCACCAGCATCGCCGGCGTGGAGGGCTGCCACGAAGGCAACGCGCTGGCCAGCAACGGGAAGCTGCACGACGCGATCCTGCCCTATCTGAACCGCGGCTAGCCATGCCCGGATATGATCCGCGCAAGCTGACCACCAGCGAGGAAGACTACCTCAAGGCGCTGTACCTGCTCACCGAGTGGGAAGAGACACCGGTCGGCACCGGTGCGCTGGCCGACCAGCTGGGCCTGTCCCCCGCCTCGGCCACCGCGATGGTGCAAAAGCTGGCGGCCAAGAACCTGGTGGACCATATTCCGCGCGGGGCCATCTCGCTTCGCGCCACCGGGCGGCGCGAAGCGCTGCGCATGGTGCGCCGGCACCGCATCCTAGAGACCTTCCTGCGCGATGAGCTCGGCTACGGCTGGGACGAGGTCCACGACGAGGCTGAACAGCTCGAGCATACCGTCACCGACCGATTCATCGACGCGCTGCATGCACGTCTGGGCCACCCGGCGGTAGACCCGCACGGAGACGCAATCCCCTCGGCCGCCGGCGTGCTGGCCGCACGCGATGCGCAACGGCTGGACCGCTTCGACGGACCGCGCGCGGTCATTTGCCGGGTCAGCGACGAGGACCCGGATTTCCTGCGCCGCGCCAAGGACCTGGGGCTCGTCCCCGGAGCGGTTATCGAGATTCCGCACGGCCTGGATTACATCTCGGCATCGCTGATCTGGGTTCGCGAACTGTGATCCGCAGGGAGACCGTCTACCGGCTCTTTGCGGTAGCAATTGGCGGCGCACTCGGAGCCTACGTCCGGGTCGGGGTGGACATGCTCCTGCCAGCCAACGAGTGGGCCGCGTCGACATTGCTGGTCAATGTGCTGGGCAGCACCGCCCTGGCCGGGCTGAGCGCCTACGGCGCCCGCAGGCCATTGAATCCGCTGCTCCAGCTGGCCGCCGGTACCGGTTTCTGTGGCGCATTCACCACCCTGTCCACCGTGCTGCTGCTCTTCACCGCGATGAGCGCCACCGGCTACCTGGGCTATTTGGCCCTGACCGTCGCCCTGTGCCTGGCCGCGGTCTTCACCACCCACCGAGTCATCCTGCGTCTGGTCCCAGCGTCCGAGGGCCGCCCATGATCGGGCTCTTGCTGCTGGCTGGGGCGCTGGGCGCGGTGGGACGATATCTGCTTGACAGAGCGCTTCCTGCCACCCATGGCGATACCCACAGCCTCTGGCGTGGCTGGCCGCTCGGAATCCTCGCCGCCAACATCGTTGGAACCTTCGCGCTGGGCCTTTTCCTTGGCTATGCGCACGCTCACGGACTAGAGCTCGCTCGGGATAACTTCGCCGGCAGCACATCTACCGCGGACCGGCTATGGTTGCTGACGACCGGATTCTGCGGTTCGTTGACGACGGCAAGCACCCTCTTCGTCGGCTTCCACCTGCTCTACGAGGTAAACCGCGCCCGCGCCATCATGTTCCTGTTAGGCACGCTGTCACTGGCCGGAACCGCCGGGCTGCTGGGCTGGTTGCTGAACGTCTAAACCTTGCGTGGCGGGTATGAGCAAGGGCCCGGTCAGCCGACCGAGCCCCTCATTACTTGCAGCGAAAACTTAGCGTGCCGCGCGGCGTCCACGATTTTGGCTGCGCTTGGCATCCTGTGCAGGTTGCGGCGCGACCGGTGCACGCTTCTCGCGGTCATGTGGAACCACATATCCGCCGGTAGCCAGAATCAAGATTGCGCTAATTCCAGTCAAGGAAAGCATCGCGATCGCCCAGATTTGCGATTGATCGGTGAATGAATGATCCACGCTCAGCCAGAGCACGTAGGCACCGACCAGGTAAATCAGATGAATGAGCATCAAGCGTGTGCGCAAGCGGAGCCGGAACTTCGCCTTAGGCGAGAAGAACAGCGCCCAGATGATCAGCAAAGGCACCACGACCACGAGGATCGCTGGAATCGTCGGCCAGGGAATGAATGCGATGGCGGCCAGCGCGGCGGCGAAAAGCAATCCAACCTCGAGGAGGAACGCGATCACAGCATAGATTGCCGAAATTGCCGGTGATACCCGCTGGGAACCGTTTTTACCCATCGTTTTCGATCTCACTCCGTTTCAGCGATCTGGCCATCGGCTTGGCCGTTCTGTTTAAGTCTAGGTGGTAAACGGCAGCCCCGCGACATGGACTCGCTCGCAAGGCTCCTTGTTACCTATCATATCCACAGCTGGGAGGGCCCGAAACCGGTGGTCCGAAGCCTGCTGGAGACCGGAGTTAGTCGAGTTGCAAACGTTGCGCCATCAATATTCATTGCCGCGGCCACCGCAAGGATTTCGCCCTCGACCACCCTGCCTGGACCTGCCCTATCCACTGGATTATTGCTCGCAGAAATTGCCGGCCGAAGGATTTGCCCACGAAACCGCTAGGCGGGTGGCCGTGGTTCTGCATCGTCTGACGATATTTCTCCACCCCGAACGATACAACTCCTGCCGATGCCTGACGGAGGATTCCTGACGAGATTAGCCCCGCACCCCCTGGCAGTTGCGCTGCCCCTTGCCGGCTTTACCGCCGATGAAGTGCCCCGGGATCTCGGATGACGCCCGCCTTTGAGGCGGGAACTGGGGCCAACATCGGTTCCACCGAGCTGCGCTACTATGCCAATGAGCTCACCACGCCGGAGAACCCGCAGCAATCAGCCGACGAGAAAATAAACCAATACCTCAATGGTCTGGTAGCTCGAAGCATCGCAGCCTTCAAAGGCTGGACACCGCAGCACGGAACCACAAGCTGGGAATCGCCGGAGACAAGTTCATTCGTGATCACCGTCGAGGACGCCTACTGGGTGTACCTTCAGGCCGCGCATGCCTACGCCGAGGCTGTGATGTCCGGGTGGGATACGCGTCGCCTCAGCTGCGTCATATGACCCCGAGAACGCCGGACAGCAGCAGTAGCGTTGCCATTTTCCGCGAGGATCCCTCGGACCTTGATTGAAAGAAACGATTGGAAGGTAACGAGGTGCCGCGTATCGTGTTGAGCCATGGTCGCGCGGCCAATGGTCAAGCCGATTTGGGCGTCGAGCAAAAAAGAAGCCCCGGGATCACTAGGATCCCGGGGCTAAAATACGTGGAGATGGGGAGAATTGAACTCCCGTCCGATGTGGTGTTGCCAGGTCTTCTCCGGGCGCAGTTTGCTGCGGATTTTCTCTGCCCCAACCATCACGCAAACATGTGGTTGATCCAGGCACAGTTACCAAAATATGTACCCAACAGCGGTAACGGCCGCTGGATACAGGGGCTATCTAAATGACGTAAGGTACAGGGGCGATAGCATCCCCTGGCTTACGGACTGTCTGGCTGCTTAGGCAGCGAGAGCGAAGTCAGTGCGCTTTGAGTCGGCACTTATTGTTTTGCAAAGAGCGTTTACGAGATAACTTTGCATCCTCGGCCCGCTTCATCTGTCGCGACTCACACCGTCGAAACCGATCATCCCCGTATTTTGTTGTCAGTCCCGGTTTCCCGGGTACAACCACACCAAAGGTGCGTTAAACAATCATAGCGCAATCTTGGAGGGTATCCCAACGAGTTTCGCCTCACGCTTATGCGTGTCCGCGATTACGCTCTCGCATTGCACGCAGTGCTTCGCGGTTATCTTGCTGTTCACGCAGCGTCTGTCGCTTATCGTATTCGCGCTTACCGCGAGCCACGCCGATTTCGATCTTCGCGCGCCCGTCTTTGAAGTACAACTTCAGCGGGACGATGGTCAGGCCTGACTCAGAGATTTTTCGTTCGATCTTAAGCAGTTCTGCACGATGCAGCAAGAGCTTGCGGCGGCGGCGTGCGGCATGATTAGTCCACGAACCGTTCAGGTACTCAGGAATGTAGCAATTCTCAATGTAGAGCTCATTGCGGTAGAACTGGCCGAATCCGTCCACCAGCGAAGCTTTACCTTCGCGCAGCGACTTGACCTCGGTCCCTGTCAGCACCATGCCCGCTTCGAAGGTATCTAGAATCTCAAAATCGTGGCGCGCTTTGCGGTTGCTCGCGATGATGCGATCTTCTTGGTTCTTCTTAGCCATGACACTCCTTGCATGTCGCGGGCGGATTCCCGCGCACAAATAACAAGTCTAACGCTAGAGAAGTCCCAATGGGTTCACGTGCGAACCGTTGATGATCGTTTCGAAGTGCAGGTGGCAACCGGTCGAGTTGCCGGTGGTGCCCACGTACCCGACGACCTGGCCCTGGTTGACGTGCTGGCCGTTGCTCACAGCGATACGTGAAAGGTGGTGGTAGTTCGTTGCCAAAGCCTTGCCCTTGACGACACCGTGCGAAACAGTCACCTTGTTGCCCGAGGAACCACCCCATCCGGCGAACCACACTTCACCACTGGTAGCTGCGACAACCGGCGAACCACACTGGCCACCGAAGCCCCAGTCAACGCCTGCGTGAACATAGCCGCCGCGACCGGTGTAGTCGATGGTTCCCGCCGGGGTCGGACGCCAGCCGAAGCTGGAAGTAATACGCGAGCTGCTCGTTGGCTTGATCAAGCCCCAGCTACTTGGTTCCGCGCGGGATTCGGTTTTCGGTTTTGCCTTGGGAGCGACGTATTGCTTCTTCTTGTACGTCTGCTGCTTCCGCTTCGCTTCGGCGGCTTGGCGCTCCTGCTCGGCCTCGTAGGCTGCCTTCTCTTTGGCGATGCGCTGACGCTCCGCCTCGGCTTCCTTGCGAGCTTTCTCCTCCGCCTTGCGCTTGCGCTCGGCTTCTTCGCGGATCAAGCGCTCTTGGCGTTCTTTGATCTGCTGGTTAACCGTGGCGTATTCCTGCTCTTGCGACTTCAGCTTCGCCTGAATCTGCGGCTTCTTAGATTCCAGCTCGGCACTGAGTGATTCGGTGCTGGCCACGAGGGCGTTCAGTTCATCTTTGGCCGATTGCGCTGCATCGCGAGCGCCCTGTTCCTGCGCGAGAGCTTCTTCGGCTTGCCCCTTGAGCGAAGAAATTTCTTCCTCTACGGCGGCCAGGCGAAGTTTGTTGCTTTCGTCCGTTGCCTTCTCTTGCGCCAGATCGTTATATACGGCGTTCTGAGAATCCATAGCCCTATTGGCCATGTCGAGACCTTCGGCCATGGCAGTGGCTGAGTCCATGTTCAGGATCATGTCTAGACCACTAGAAACTCCACCGCGCTTGTATGCCTCGGAGGCGATCTGCGCCATGGTGTTTTCAGCTTCAGCAATCTTGGCTGCGTTTTCTTCGATCGCCTTGGCAACCTTGTCACGCGTGGCCTGGGCGCTGATCAACCGATTCGTCAGGTCAGCGACGGTGGCTTGGGCATTCGCTACACGGCTTTGCGCGTCAGCCAAGGCCGCTTCTGCCACCGGAACTTGTGCTTGTTGCTCTCGCAGCTTGCGATCCGTCTCAACGATATCCGCGTCTAGGACTTCCATATCCTGTTCGAGGTTGTCGATGTTCTGTTCGACCTTTTCCTTACGGTCATCCAGTTCGTCGGCGAGTACGATCCCCGCCGGCAAAGTAAGTGACAAAGCAAGGGCTCCACCGATGGTGGCGCGTAGGAACTTACGTCGCACCGCGTTGGACAGCATACTGCTCCTTAGAGGTTTTTGTGCATCAAGTTCTGAAGTTCGACCAAAGATAACGAACAACTAAACCTTCAGGTAACGCTTCAACGTTACCACTGAAGAAATTGTGGCCAAAACGATACCAATAATCAAGAGCCCTGGAGCAACGAGTAGAACTTCATTCGTCGAAATGAAGGCAACTCCAACGTTTTCGTTGGCGAGTTTATCTTGAACAAGGAACTTCACAAGCAGCCACAGGGTGCCCGAAGCAAGTAAACCACCGATAACGGAGGCAATCACGCCTTCGATAATAAACGGAAGTTGAATGGTCGTTTTCGAAGCACCGACTAAACGCATAATCGTGGTTTCCAGACGCCGGTGCATCGCAGAAAGTTGAATGGTCGTGCCGGTCAACAGCACCGCGCAGGCAATCATCACGATCGCCACCACCGCCGCGGCGGCCGATGCTACTCGTACGAGCTGGAAAACCTTTTCCAAAAGTTCGCGTTGGTCCACCACCGAATCCACGCCCGCTACTGTGGAGAACGCCTCGTTGATCACCGGATATTTCTCCGGGTCAACTAGCCCAACACGGAACGATTCCGGAAGCTGATCTTCGGTGACCTGATCGACAAGTGAGGAGTTCTTGTACTGCTCCTTGAAGTTCTTCAGCGCATCAGACTTCGACTCATACGCGAATTCCTTGATGTACGGAGCCATCTCGTCAGATTCCAGCAGGTGCTGGATACTCGTGCGCTGCTCATCGGTGACCCCCTCGCCGGCGCAATTCGGCGCGGCGGTGTTGTCGTCGCACAAGAAGACCGCAACTTCCATGCGGTCATACCAGTAACCCTTCATCTGGTTGATCTGCAGCTGCAGCAACGCCGAAGCGCCCACGAAGGTCAGGGATACGAAAGTCACCAAAACAACAGAGACGACCATGATGACATTTTGCCGAAGGCCCTTAGCAGCCTCGCGGAGGATGAATCCTAGTCTCACTGGTCCTCGTCCTTCTCTACGTTCGTTGCGAGCTCGCCAGATGCTTCCTTAGCGGCCTCACCGGTGAGCAGCTCGCGAGAACCATCTTGATTAATTACGGTGGTCATCGCCGTGTACTGACCATCAGCTTCGTCGCGGACGACGTTGCCCTTACTCAGTTCAATGACGCGATGACGGAATTCGCTGACCAGTTCATGTGCGTGCGTGGCCATCAGCACGGTGGTGCCATTCTGGTTAATCCGATCAAGCACGTTCATGACCTCGACGCTGTTTTTGCGGTCGAGGTTACCAGTCGGCTCATCGGCAAGCAGGATCGATGGCTTGTTCACGATGGCGCGGGCAATACCCACGCGCTGCTGCTCGCCACCTGAAAGTTCGGTTGGTTTACGGCGGGCCTTATCTTCTAGTCCGACCATTCTCAGCGCGTCCGGAACACGTTCACGAATTTGCGCGCGTGAGGCACCGATAACTTCCATCGCAAACGCGACGTTATCGAACACGGTCCGTTCGCGAAGCAGTCTGAAGTCCTGGAACACGAATCCGATGTCGCGGCGCAATTTGGGCACGCGTCGGCTCGGGATACGGTTCAGGTTTTGACCTGCAACGTATACCGCTCCGTCCGTGGCTCGTTTTTCGCGCAGTATCAAGCTCAGAAAAGTAGACTTTCCCGAGCCGGATTCTCCAACTAAGAAGGCGAATTCGCCACGGTTAACCTCGATGTTTACGTCATTCAAAGCAGCATTCTTCTGCTTCGGCTCGTAAACCATCGAGACATTTTCGAATTTAATCATGTCTTCAATCGCTAGTTGCCGTCGGGGCGCGACCCACGGAAACTCAGGTCGAGATCGAACGTTTTTGATGCGCCAGTCTTCCAAACCTTATCGGTGCAACGTGAACATCGCGTGCGGCTGGGACGGTGTGTTGTCACATTCATGCTGTTTCCACAGGCTTGGCGCAAACCGTGAAGCACAGTGACCTGACTACTTTTTCGTCAAACAAGTGGCCCCGGTGACCTTCCGCACATCAGCGGTACTTCCGGATAACTCAAGGGCCCGACCTATCCAACAAGGGATCTTGATCTGGCCGCCGTTAAATATCTCGGGGGTAAGCGTCGGCACATGACCGGCACTTACCCCCGAATTTAGAATGCTAGATCAGCGGGTGGCCATTGCGCTTTGCTGCGCGGGCCTCGATGATGAAGGCCCTGCCAATAAAGATCGCCACTCCGGCAACGACCACGGGCCAGGCCAATACGTAAATGGTGAGTGCCAGCATGTTTATCCCTTCCCCTTCGGAGTATTCGTACCTTCGGTTTTATCCGCACCACTTGTGGCGGTGCTGATTAGTTCTTCGACCGGGTCGAAGTCGCCAGCGCGCTCGGCGATGACCGCGAAGTCAAAGTCTTCCTTGGAACGGAACGACATGAAGTAACAAATCAAGGTACTCACCGAGTAAGCGACGAGCGAGGCGGTCAAGGTCGTGTAGTCACGCAAGAAGCCGAAGCAGAATGGTGCTGCGACGAGCGAGGCGATGGTGCCGACGATCAATGCAGGACGCAGCCCAAAGAAGCCGAAACTCATCAGACCAAGCACAATGCCGATACCAAGAATCGCCAGGAGCTCAATGACTATGGCGGTGAATCCGACCATTGGAATCAAGTCGAAACGCACCGGAATGAAAACAGCCAAGGCGGCCAATACCGCTGCGGTGAAGGCCTTGTTTGTGACCTTTTTCCAGTAGAAGCTGGCAAGCACTGGGAACACCAAAGCTCCCCAGAGTGCACCGACGAAGACCAAAAGGTCAAGGATGTTCAATTGCAAACTAGCGAGGCAGACCGCCAAGACCGTTGCCACGATCATCGTGATACGTCCAACCAACAACATGGTCTTCGGATTGGCTTTCTTCTTGCCTGCAACGTTCTGACCGTAAACATCGGCCATCATGATCGATGACAAAGCAGCTAGGTCCGAGTCAGCGGTGGATGAAAGCGCACCGATGATCATCACGAAGAACAGAGCCAACAAGATACCAGGCAGGTAGCTCATGGCCATTTCCGGAATGATGTTGTTGACGTTGCCATCGGTTGGTTCGAAGCCTAGGTACAGGGCTAGTACGCCGATCATGCCGACACCGATAACCATGGCGCCGTAGCCGATGGTGGCGGTGATGAAGGTCGGCTTGATCAAATCCTCGCGAACAGCGAACAGACGCTGTGCGATGGTTTGGTTACCGATTGCGTAAGCCAACACCGCTGCGATATACGGGGCACCCTGGTTCAGGAATGCTTCGGAAGAGAAGAAGTTCGACTGTTGGGCGCTCAGGTTGCCGGCACCGGTCTCGAACGCCGCGGGGAATCCGGCAGCGAAGAAAATGAACGGGACGATGATTGCCACGGCGCCAAGCATCGCCATAACTTGCATGAAGTCGGTGAGAACCGAGGCGCGGAATCCGGACCACAGCGTGTAGAGCAGTACGCCACCGGCTACCGCGAGTACGCCTTGAATGAAGTTGAAGGGAGAGAGCATGGAGATGAGCACGCCACCGGCGATGAAGTTGGACATCAATGAAATGACCGAACCGACGATGTTCGAACCGGCTAGCATCAGCTGGCTAGAGCGACCGTGGCGGGCGTGCATAACTTCGGCCAGGGTATGAGCCTTCGGTGCGACTTTACGGATCCGCTTACCGAACGGGTAGATGAACAGAATCATCAGGGCGCCCCAGAGACCGTAGTGAATAGGACCACTGATGCCGTAGGTGTAGCCCGAGGCGGCGGAGGCATACATTGAGGATGCCCAGATCCATGTCGCGGTCATACTGGCCGCGGAGATTCCGAATCCGATTTTATTGCCTGCGGTCATGTAACCGTCGGCGTTTTCATTTTTCTGGCCAATCTTCGTGGAAACAAAAAAAGTTCCCCCATAGAATAAGACCAGTAAAAGTACGATGATCAAGGCGCTGAAACCGACCGTTTCCGGGTTGTTCACACGCCACCTCCTTCAAACGACGTAGTTGAGAATTGGCATCTTCCGAGGCAAGCCTCGGAACCTTTGATGCGTGGTTCGCACGTCTCATCCCGCGAAATGATTCGCGAGGATTCGCTTAGCCGACGTACATAAGCCCTCTATCCATCAATCACTTCCTTCACTCATCGTTACGTATCGTTTTCAGTTACTTCGCATCCTCGTACTGGCACGCAAAGAGCTGTCCCGATTCCGGGACAGCACGGTCGCATTAATGCGATTTCTTTCCTTAAAAACCGAAATGCCACACACAATTGCGCGCAAACATCCGTTCAAATCCATAGATTCTCGGTTGTTCATTCGTTGCCGTGGTCTCGCAAAATGATGCACCTAATTTTCGCGTCTATCTGCCATTATCGATGGCGCTTCCGACGGCTTCAAAGAGGCCAAGGTGCCTACATCGAGCGGGTTCTGAGCTACTAGAATCGCGAAAACCGCAGGGTGCAATGCCCGCAGCAACCATTTCATCCTAGCATGTACTTGATTTTCAGGTAGCTGAATTCCTAGGATATCGCCTCGAAATCGGCGATAAACTTGAACTTTTTAGTTCTAAAAATTAGAGAAATTTGGAAACAAAAAAGCCTGAAACTATTTCAGTTCCAGGCCTTTGAGTTAGTTCGCGGGGCGTCGGTTTCCCGCTCGCCAACGGATTCCAGCATCAATGAAATCATCGATTTCACCGTCGAGTACCGCCTGAGTGTTGCCGACCTCGTGTTCGGTACGCAGATCCTTAACCATCTGATAAGGGTTGAGCACGTAGGAGCGCATCTGATCACCCCACGATGCTTTAACGTCTCCAGCCAGCTCCTTCTTCTGCGCACTTTCCTGTTGCTTCTTAATCAGCAACAGACGCGACTGCATGACGCGCAAGGCGGCGGCGCGGTTCTGGATCTGTGATTTCTCGTTCTGCATCGACACCACGGTGCCAGTGGGAATGTGCGTCATGCGGACCGCCGAGTCGGTGGTGTTCACGCTTTGTCCACCTGGTCCCGAGGAGCGGAAGACGTCCACTCGAAGCTCGGATTCGGGTATTTCGATGGTGTCGGTCTGTTCGATCAGGGGCACAACTTCCACCGCAGCGAAGGAGGTTTGACGGCGCCCTTGATTGTCGAAAGGTGAGATCCGTACCAGGCGGTGGGTTCCGGCTTCGACGGAAAGAGTTCCGAAGACGTATGGAACGTCGATTTCGAAGGTAGCGGATTTCAACCCTGCTTCTTCCGCATAGGAGGTATCCATTACGGTGGCCTTGTAACCGTGCTTTTCCGCCCAGCGCAGGTACATGCGCAACAGCATTTCGGCGAAGTCTGCGGCATCGACGCCGCCGGCTCCGGCACGGATCGTCACCACCGCACCGCGCGAATCGAACTCGCCATTGAGCAATGTGACGATTTCCAGCTCATCCAGCGCCTTGTGGATCGAGATGAGTTCCTTGTCGGCTTCGACCAGGGTTTCGTCGTCGTCTTCCATTTCGGCAAGTTCCACGAGAACTTCAAGATCGTCAATTCGCGTGCGCAACTTATTCAGGCGTTCAAGTTCTGTCTGGCGATGGGACAGCTTGCTGGTGACAACTTGCGCGCTGGCTGGATCATCCCATAGGTCAGGGACACCGGCCTCTTCCGAAAGCATGGCGATATCGGCCTTGATTTGAGCAACGTCGCTTACGTCCTCAATCGCAGAGAAAGTGGATCGAAGCGAACGAATTTCAGCGGAGAAGTCAGTTTTTGCCATAGTTATCTAAGCCTACGCCATGAAAGCGGACGGCTTAAGCTCGCGACACTATCTGCTCAAAACGGTGCGCGCGGAGGAATTGACGCTGATATTCACCCCGGACGGGACGATCCACCCGATGATCGGTGGCTGTACCGAACCAGTCAGAGATAAACGCGCGCCTTGGCCATCGGGCAGAATCTGTACCGATCCAATGGCAAGATTATCGACACGCTGTCCCGCGTCCACATCCTGCAGATAGCGCTGAACTGCCGCCCGCACTTGAGCCTGGTTCAGTTCGATCCGTGGCTGACCTCCGTCGGCTACAAATTCGAACTCATCCACGGCCGCGACAATCGCACCATCGGCGACGGACAAAAGCTGGCGCGCTTTGAGGTTCACCGCGCTGGCGGCGAGCACCACCGAGATAGTCAACAAGGTGATCGCGCACAACCCAATGGCAAGCACCAGCGACTGCCCGTCCTCGGCGCGGGCAGTCCGCAGCAACCTCGGCCACCTCCCGCCGCTATCCAAAACGGTCGATTCGTTGTGTCGAGGCAGCGTCGACGGTGAAAACGGAGACATCAAAGTAGTCGGAGACAAAAGGCAGCTGCACGCGCAAGGACACTTGAATCGTGACGATGCTACCGGGGCTCAGACAATCAAGATCGCAGGATATCTGCGTGCTGGCACCGGATAAACCGAAGTTATTCATCGCACGCTCCACCACCTGATGGGCGTTGGACTGCGCCTGGGCGGGAGTATCGGCGACGGCGAAGACCTTGGCGGCTTGGTCGGCCGCGCCGACCACTGCATAGGATCCTGCCTGGAGTTGACCGGCCGCGAGGATCAGGTAAATCATTGGGATCAGCAGAACCGTGGAGGCGAACACAAATTCCACGATGGCGCTGCCTTCATCGTGCGAGGCACGGGGCGTACTTTTAGCCATAACGCACCGCATCGCCGCGAACACTCAAATTCCACCCGTTGGGCAGTAGCCCGATCAACGGCACCCGCGTCGACACGGTGACGCTCACTAGCTGGCTTTCCCCAACCGCGCTCGTTGACACCTGCACGTTTTGGGCGAAACCACTATGCAAGGATTCGGCAATCAACAGGCGGGTTCGACCGCCCGCGTCGGCTGGAGTTCGGTTTGCCAACGCCCCGTAGTGCGCGCCGTTGGCCGCCGCGTCGGTGAGCGTATTGCGCACATGGAGCACCAGCGTCAATTGAATCAGCGTTAACGTGATGACGATCAGCAAGCTGGTGATCATAACGAATTCGGCCACGGCCGATCCTGCCTCATCCGGGCCTTGTCTCCGGAAGCGACGTCGTACCACGGTCGCGGCGCTGCTCATCTTCGCGGACCCCTGGCTCAGCCTAATCCAGAGACTCGATCGATCGCCTGGTTGAAGAGGTCTTGCAAACGCGGACCAGCGATGGCCAACAACGCGGCAACGAGCAGAGCGGACATTAAGGTGATCATGACCCATCCGGGGACGTCGCCGCGCTCTTCGCGCAGCTTCACCGTGAATTGACGCCAGAAATTCTGGCAACCTTCGGACAGCCGTAGTGACATGATCAGAAGCCACGATTGGAAGCTTGACATGGGATTACTTCCTAACATTTTTGCGTTTGGCAAATACTGTGATCTTGCGGCAAATTGTCAATAGCTCATCTCCAAGAGGGCTAGGCCGGGGAACACCGCAAATACGATGGTCAACGGCAGGACTCCAAAAACTATTGGAATCAGCATGCTGATTTCACGTTTTCCGGCAACTTCCATCAGCTCTCGCTTGGAGGCATCACGCACATCTTGAGCCTGATCTCGGAGCACCTGTGCCAGCGGCGTGCCTCGCTCTGTGGCCACGACGATCGCGTCGACGAACCTGGTCATCGCCCCAACTTGGATACGATCGGACATATTCTGCATTGCCTGAATCATCGAGTTGCCGGCGTGGATTTCGTTGAGCGTTTCGGTGAATTCATCGCCAATCACCCCATGGCAGATACGCGAGATCCGTTCGATCGCCCCGGTGGTCGATTCACCGGCTCCCACAGTGAGGGCGAGAACCTCCGCAACCGTGGGGAATTGCGTGAGAACCTTGCGGGCACGACGCTGAATCTGTTCGTTCAGCCACCATCCACGGGCCATGAACCCGAGCATGCCGCAGCCGAGCGCCACGATGAGAGCGAAAGCGAAATTTGTGGGCCGGCTCAGCGCGAGCAGGGCCATGAGCGCCGAGCCGGCCAGCAGGCCAAACAGCGCGCAGATGATCTCTTGCGAGCGGTAGTCCACAACGCTGGCTTTCAATCCTGCGGCACGAAGCCGCTTGCGTACGGTCTCGGTGCCGGGGCTGTGCAGGCTGGCGAGGCGTTTGATCTGGTTCAGCAGCGGCGCAGCGAATTGCACCACCGCCGGGCTTCGCGATTCGGCCCGCCAGGAATCTTCGAGCATCCTCGAAGTACGCATGCCCACACGGATGTGCGGGGCAACGCGTTCGGCGAAGGACATCGGACGCCAAGCGGGCAGGTTGACGATGATCATCCATAAGCCCAGGCCGAAGCCGAAGCCGCACAGCACCGCCCACGGGATCAGCGAGTTCATGCCAGCACCCGCTCTTCGACCGGCAACGTGCCAAGGCGCAGCATCACCCGATAGCAGAACAGCGAGATGAGCAGTCCAGCGATGAGTACTACCAC
Organism: Glutamicibacter sp. AOP12-B1-11; assembly: GCF_052379245.1. Classification (NCBI taxonomy): domain Bacteria; kingdom Bacillati; phylum Actinomycetota; class Actinomycetes; order Micrococcales; family Micrococcaceae; genus Glutamicibacter; species Glutamicibacter sp. AOP12-B1-11. Next base: position 91,231 of record NZ_JBQSYL010000008.1, read on the forward strand.
TCCGCCCGAGGTCAGGTAGGCGTTTTTCGCCGCGTCTTGGGTACCGAGCACCAGCAACAGGATCCAGGGGGCCGCAACCGCCAGCCGGGCCGCGGAAACGATCCACGACTGGCGGGCGGCCAGTTCTCCCCTGGTGCGCACGTCATCGCGCAAAAATGCTGCCAGGGTGCTCAAGGTTTGCCCCAGGTCGGTACCGCCGACCTCGCGGGTGATGCGCAGCGTGGCCAGGATCTTATCGGAGACCGGATCCGCCAGCCGCGCACCCAATTGCTCAAGTGCAATGGAAAAATTGGAGGTGGCCCGATAGTCCAGGGCGAAGTCGCGAAAGGCCGGGCGCAGCAGTTCTGGTCCCATGCTGCCCAGCTGGCTCAACGATTCGGGCAGCGATAGCCCGGCCCGGATGGCGCTGCGCAGGTGATCAACCACCTCTGGCCACTGTTCGTGCAACGCCGCCTGTCGTTTAGCCGCCTGATGGCGCAGATACACCCATGGCGCCCACAGCCCGAAGAGCAAAAACACGCTGGCAAAAAGCCACGAACCGGTCAAAGCGAGGGTGATCAGCACGAACACCAGTCCATTGGCCGCGCAGATCGCCACAAATTTTGCCGGGCTCAGGCTTACGATGCCCGCACGCAGCAGGGACAACCGGATCGCCGACTGGCGTTTGGCCCGCGGCGGAGTGGGGTCGAAAAGCAGCCAGTCCACTATCAACGCGATGCCCAGCCCGCCGAGTAATCCTAGAAATGCGATCATGAGCGTTCCATCAGCAATTGGGCGACGTTAATCCCGGCGAGCGCGAATTTCTCGTGCGCCCAGTCGGCTCCTGATGCCTGGTTCAGCTCGCCCTGCCCGTATTCGAAAAGCGTTGAGGTTTCGAACTGGCCGTCCTCCACCCGGCCCCGCACGCTGAGGATTTCCTGGACGTAGCGTTTTCCGCTCGGGTCGCGGGTGCAGTGCACCACCAGGTCGATGCAGGCGGCCACGGTCCGTACGGTGAAGTCGCTGGTGATATTGGGTCCGGCTAACAGCGGCAGGGTGCAGATCTTGGTGATTGCATCGCGCGCAGAGTTCGCGTGCAAGGTGCACAGTCCGGCGATGCCTGAGTTCAAGGCGATGAGCATGTCCAATGATTCGGCCTCGCGCACCTCACCTACGATGATTCGGTCCGGGCGCATGCGTAGCGCTTCCTTGACCAGCCGACGCATGGTGATTTCCCCGGTGCCCTCCAAGTTTGCTAGACGGGTTTGCATGCTGACCACATCGCGCAGGGCCAGATTCAGTTCGAAGATCTCCTCGATGGTGATGATGCGTTCGCGCGATCCGATGGAGGATGCCAAACAGTTGAGCATCGTCGTCTTGCCAGCTTGGGTAGGACCGGTGACCACCACGTTGAGCCCGGCGGCGATCGACCACCCTAAGAAGGCTGCCCCATCCTGGCTGAGCGAACCGATTTCCACCAAATCTTCGAGCTTCGTTGCGCGGGCGATGAATTTACGGATGTTCACCGCCCAGTGTTCGTGGGTGATGTCCGGGATGACTACGTGCAGTCGGGAACCATCGGGCAATTGGCAGTCCACGAAGGGTTGGGACAGATCCAACCGGCGCCCAGAGGATTTCAGCATTCGTTCCACCAGGCCGGCTACCTCGTCGGATTCGAGCCTGATATGCGTCAGTTCGCTTTGCCCGCCACGCGCGCAAAAAACCTGTTGCGGCGAGTTGATCCATATTTCTTCGACGTTGGGGTCATCGAGCAGCGGTTGCAGCGCCCCGAATCCTGCCACATTGTCGAAGACCGAACGGCGAACCTGATCGAGCGATCCGATGGCCGGGACCGCGCCGAGCAGGGAACGTTCGTCATAGTCACGCAAGACATCGTCGATCAGGGATCTGATGAGCGCAGGTTGTCTGCCAGGGTCCAGTCCGCGCCGGCGCACCAGCTCTCGCACTTCGTCTTCCACGATGGATAGCGCGTCCACGTCAAAGTCCTTAGCCGAAACTATGAAAATCGTTCCCGAATGCTTCGAGGTACACCGGCGAGCGCGGCACCGGCACAGCGTCTTGCAACCCTTTTCTGGAGGTTAGCTAGAAGGGCTATGTCAAGGGAGCCTAGCCCCACCGGCTAGCGCTTTCAATAGCTTGCCCGAAGATGTGGATAAACTCCGACGGGTTTTCCACAGTGCGAGGTGCGGCTCGAATAGTGGACCATCGTGCGTGCTGAAGTGTTGCCAAGACCCAGCTAGCGATTGAGGAGGAGAATTCATGGTGCGCTATGAGTTGCTGCTGGCGGCGCGGTGTTTCGCCCAGCCGCGCCAATTCAGGCTCGACGTTTCCGCGCAGCTAGACGGCGCTGGGCTGGCCAAAATTTTGGCCGGTTCCTTCGGCGCGACGCGCTGGTTTGTGGCAGACACCGCTCTGGAAGATTGTGGGATGCTCAGCGCGCGCACTCACCTGTTGCTGACCGATATTCCGCGAGCCACTGCCACCTCGGGGGTCCGGATGCCTGCCGCGCTGCAACTCTTTGTCGCATCTGGGCCGGACGCCGGGGCGAGCGTGCGACTGGACCAAGGCGTGCATCGGCTGGGGCGCTGTGCCCCGCTGTGGCTGCAGGACCCGCTGATCGCCCGGCACCATGCCCAAATTGCAGTGGACCAATCGGCCCTGGTACTGACCTGTGATGATGCAAATACGATCGGGGTGGAGGACCGCGTCGGGAAGCGGAGTTCGGTGACCCGTCTGCAGCTGCACCGCGGAACGCGCTTTTGTTTGGGAGACACCGAATTGTGCGTCGGCGATCCGGTACTGCTTGATACCGGCCAGAGTCTGTCGGCCGAGCAACTGCGCTGGCAGCTGCCAGACAAACCGGAGCTACAACGATTGATCGCCTTGTGCTTGGCTGCCCTGGTTCCGATGCTTTCCGGGGTGTTGCTGGCGGTGCTCACCGGGTCGATGTTGTTCTTGTTGCTCAGCGGCGCTTCGGCCCTCTTGGGAATCGTACCTGCCGGGCAGCTGATCCTCGAGCGTCGCCGGTGGAAAGCCAAGGCCGTGGTGCACCGCGCCCAGGTGGCGCTAGCTCGTGAGGCCTATGCGCCGCCGTTGGGGATCGCTCTGCTCGCCGGGTTGGATCGTACCGAGTTGGGGATGCCGAATTCCGGATTGCCTCCGCTGGTGTTCGGCCGAGGGCTGTGGTCCCCGGCGGCGGAAGAGATGACGCCGAAGAAGAAGCGGCGCAGGAAACCGCGCAGCGCTTTGGATGCCCCCTGCCCCTCGCCGGTGTTCACCGCCAGCGTTCCCGGCGCCTGGCAGATCGTCGGCGATCAGGACAAGGCGAGCTGCGAACTGCTGTTTGCCCTGCTCGCCCGCTACCTGCCCGCGGTCCTTGCCGGACGGCTGGAACTGATACTTGACCCGCAACTCGAATGCCTTCCGGCCAGTCTGATCCTGTTACCCGGGGTGAGCACCGGGCTGCCACCGGCTCCACGCGCAAGCCTGCTGGCAGCACCGGCGACCGGCGAAGTGCGCTCCCTGTACGTGCTGGCCACCGCAGCACAGCCCTGCGAGGAGTCGATAGTGCTCGGGCTGAGCCGCGCCCCGGTGCCGCAGGGCACCTGGTGGGTGAATCCCCTGTTGCCGCTAGCCTCGCTCGAAGATCCGCAGCTGGCCTTGCGGAACGTGCAGCGGCTGAGCGCACCGCGTTTCGCCCGGCTGATCGATCGATGTCTGGACCTCGCCGAAACCCACGGTCCCCTCAGCAGTCCTGCGCCGCCGACGGGCGAGGGACAGCCTGTACGACCCGGGTTGACCGCCCACATTGGCACCACCACGCAGCTTGATCCGGTGGTTCTGGACTTTGACTCCGACGGGCCGCACATGCTGATCTGCGGCACCACCGGATCAGGAAAATCCGAGGCGCTACGCCGCATTGTCAAAGAACTAGCTGCCGATTACTCCCCCGAAGAATTAGCCTTCGTCCTCGTCGATTTCAAGGGCGGAGCCGGGCTTTCGGTCTTCGCCGCCTTGCCTCATGTCCAACTCTTCGCCAGCGACCTCGACGCGGCGGCCGCGCAACGCACCCTGGCTCAATTAGAAGTCGAGGTCACTCGCCGCGAACAACTGCTGGCCAACTATCGCTGCAGCGACCTGCTCGAATACCAACAACTGAGCGATCCGGCGCCAGCCTTGCCAAGGCTGTTGGTGGTGATCGACGAATTTCGGGTATTTAGCGAATCCATCCCGGAAGCCAGCCCACGAATCGACCGGCTCGCGGCCGTGGGCCGGGCTCTGGGCATTCACCTGTTGCTTAGCACCCAGCGGCCAGCAGGAACCCTGACCGGGCAAACCCGGGCAAACCTCAATACCGTGATCGCACTGCGCGTTAATGACCCGGGTGAATCCATTGAGCTGGTCGGTATCCGGGACGCTGCCTCGCTGTTGGACCCCGGGCAAGCAATCATCCATTGCGCCACGCGGCAGACCCGAAAATTCCAATTTGCGCTCGCCTTCGACCCACCGCCCTATGGTGAACTGGCCGAACGAGGGCCAATGAACCTCCGCGCACGGCAGCTCTGCACCTTTGGGGCGCCCCCAACTGCCTACGAAGCTATGGAGGCACTGCACGACCAGATGGAAACTGTGGCTCAGCGCTGGGCGACGCTTCGATTACCGCGCTCACCGTTTGCCCCGGCACTACCCGCGCAACCTGAACCACCCGGTTCGGACTGGTCACCCATGAGGCCAGACACTATTTGGTGCGGGTTGATTGACCAGCTAGAGCACGGCGCCCTCGAGCCACTAGAGCTTGGTGGCGAGGCGAGGCGCAGCCTGTTGGTGTGTGGCCTTCCGGAGGCTGGCCCTCGTCAGCTATTGACCGGCCTGTGTCGGCTGCCGCGCAAAATACTGAGTTTCGGGCCCGCGCTGAACGCAGATGAACGCAGCAGCCCGCACCTGCGACAAATTACCGGGGAAGACGTTTACGACTTTCTAGATGCGCTGGACTACCTCGAGGAACGGTGCGAAGACACGCGCCTACTCGTTCTAGTTCATGGTGTCGCGCAGCTGCAATCCTTGCTGCACCCACAGCATTTTCAACGCTTCGACGAAGTTCTCGGGGGTCTCTTGCGTCGCGGTGCAGCCGGTGGCACCACCATCCTCCTCGCGGTGGATCGGGATCAGGCGCTGCTCAAAGCCGCAGGGCTGTGCACCGAGCAATGGTACTTTCCTTTTCAGGCCACCGAATCCTTGAAAATGACCTGGCCTCGCCTGCCCGAAACTGCAAGCGTGGTCGGACGAGGAATAATGGTGTGCGGTACCGACGCTGCACGCACCATCCAGTTAGGTTCGCCCCAGCCCGCGGCCTTGGAACAAGGCGTGTGGAACGCGAATATCGATGACTCTTCCTACTTAGCCGAGCCAGGGGCTTTCCCGCTTGGCAAGCGTTCATTTGTAGATGCCACGATAAGTCTGTCTGCCTCGGCGATGACGCTCCTGATCTGTGGAAACCCTTTGATCCGAGAAGAGCTAAGCAAATGCCTGTGTCACCGGTGGTCGCTAGAACGCTTGCACGGAATCGACGAATTCGAATCACGGCTTGACCAAATGGCACCGGGGAATATCGCGCTGGTGCTCGAACATACGAACGACCCACGACTTGCCGGGTTGCTAAATTCCGCGCTGAGCCGTGCGGTGATCCCGGTGCTATTCGTACCGCCTTCCAGCCGACTTGCCTACGAGATCGGGGCGCCGGGCATGGCACTCGATGACCGTTGTGTTGCATTAGTCGAAGCCCACCATCCGCACGATATGCAACCCATGTCGTGGGAGCCATTGAGTTCTCAAGAATCGAGACAGCGGGTAAACAAATGGCGCGCGGTCGCCAGTTACCGTGGGCAACCACGCGCCATCTATATCGACATGGATGACTTCTAGGATTGCGGGCGGTCTCCTAGAAATATGGTTGTCTTGGGTGCAAACAACATCACGACGATGATTCCGGCGATCACGATGGCCGCAATCGCGATACCGCTAAATGGGCCTTGCAAGAAGGAAAACGAGAGGATCAATTGGAACAGCTGCCACACGATAATCGGTGCGCGTGTGAAGGCCTTCCCCTGGAAGAAGTTGAAGGAAACGCTGATCTGCCAGGCGCCGGCTGCGAAGCACAGGACGAGCATGAAGATTCGGCCGCCCATGTTCAAGTCCCCGGCGTCAGCGAGATGCATTAGGTAGTTGACCGCGTAAACCAGGACCGCCACCGCTTCGAGCATTGTCAGGGCTGAGACGGCCAAAACGCTGGGAGGACGGGATACGGAAGATTCGTTGTTGCTCACGACAACAATTTTCGTGCAAGCAACTCAGGAACTCAAACGCGCAACATCGAAGGCGAATATGGCACCGACCACAGCCCCTTCAGTTAGCGCAGCGAGCCACGGAAATCCATGTGAGAAAGCACTCAGGCATTCAACCACATTTCACTTCCGTGACTCTTGTTTACTTTCTCGTAACATGAAAACCTAATGTGGTTGGTTAAACGAACACCCCTGCTCGTACCTCTCCAACTCATCGATGACCTTTCCGGTACACACAACGTAACGCACCTGCAATTCCTATTCGCAGTTGTTTTCTGTTTGTGACGATTTCTGGGAGGTCTTCGTTCCCCTAAATATTTCAAGGAGCATCAATAAGCATGGATTGGCGTAGCCGCGCGGCGTGTCTGGAAAAGGACCCGGAACTTTTCTTCCCGGTGGGTAACACCGGTCCGGCCCTATTACAGATCGAAGAGGCCAAAAGCGTATGCCGTCGATGCGACGTCACGGAAACCTGCCTGCAGTGGGCCATCGAGTCCGGGCAGGATGCCGGCGTCTGGGGCGGCATGAGTGAAGACGAGCGTCGCGCCCTGAAGCGTCGTGCTGCACGGGCCCGTCGCGCTTCTTAGAGTAATAGCTGCACCCGAGGTAGTTCTCGCAACCCGGGTTGCTGTCCGAAATCCGTCAGTGGCAACTCTACTGGCGGATTTCGACTTTAACCCGTGAAATTCTCAGGCCAGCTGAGTAACCTACACTTAGTATCTGTGTTCGAAAGGAGCAAGGTCGTGTCCCAGACTCGCCATCCGTGCTCCCCTGTGGCAGGAGTTTTCTTTGATTAGCCCGGATCGACCAGACTCGCTCGTCGGACAAGTAATTGGTCACCGCTATCGGTTAGATACGCTGATCGCGCTCGGTGGGATGTCACGGGTATACCGGGCGATGGATCAGAATTTGCACCGGTCTGTGGCCGTCAAGGTACTGGACGAGAACTACGCTAGCGAATCGATGGTCCGCGAACGGTTCGAGTCCGAAGCCATTATCGCAGCGAATATCTCCCACCCGAATGTAGTGTCCATCCGCGACCATGCCGTTTCCGGAAGTCACGTGTATCTGGTGATGGAGTACGTTCGCGGACGTAATCTTTCCCAAGTTATCGAGGAACGTGGACGGTTTACTCCACGGCAGATGCTAAGCGTTCTTGAGCGAATCTGCAGCGGCCTACGTGCCGCGCACCTCGAAGGCATTGTGCACCGGGATATGAAACCGGCGAACGTTCTCCTTTCAGATAATGGCGAAATCAAGATCACCGATTTTGGCCTGGCTCGTGCGGCCAGCGCGCATACTCAGTCCGGGACGCTTGTCGCCACGCTCTCCCATGTTTCGCCCGAGCTAGTTTCAGGGGCGCCCTCCGATTCGCGTAGCGACATTTACGCCGTTGGAATCATGATCTATCAAATGCTCACCGGTCAGTTGCCATTCCCGGTATCCAACCCCGCAGCGATGATGAAGCAACATCTCGATTCGCCAATGCCGTTGCCTTCTACAATGGTTCCAGGGCTCAGCGAAGATCTCGATGAACTGGTGCGCTACTGCACAGAAAAAGATCCGGATCTCCGTCCGCAGAATGCCGGCTTCTTACTCGATGATGTCATCCAGATCCGTTCCACGCTCACCGATGAGGAGCTCGACCTTGATGCCGATTCTCTAGGTCAGATTTCGGACTTGGCCCCATTGGCTGCCGAGGCAATGCCTACCACCGTGCAGCAACGACTAGACGAGTGGCAGCGTTATCGTGAGGAACAACGCCAACCGTGGTGGTTGGACGAAAACACGCTCGGGGAGACGGCCGCTTCGACGACCGAAGACTACTCTGCGGTTCCCTTCGAAGAAGCCACCGCGGTCATCAGCGCCTCCCAAGCAACCGAAGTATTGGATCTTCGCGAGGCCCAGCCCACCACTGTGACACCTCAGCTGTCCCTCGGCGATCCAGTCCAAGCGTTACCGGCAACGGACGCCACTGCGGCTTATTCTCGCGAAGATTTAGTTGGGTTCGACGATTCAGCTCTGGTGGCCGAAAAACCCGTGGCACCAGCTACTACCCATGGTTCAGCTCGCGCGCAGAAGCAGGAGCAAAAACGCGCGGCGAAACAATGGCGCAAGACCGCGCAAATACCCACCCATCAACTGGTGAAGCCAAAATCTGCCGGAAGGCGTTCGGTGATCTTGGTGGTACTCATTTTTATCATCGCGTTAGTCGCTGCTGGTGCATGGTTCTTCGGCCGCGGCCCGGGAACCATTATTCGCATCCCATCGCTGACCGGAATGTTGCAAAACCAGGTTGTCGCCCAATTTGATGAGCAAGGCGTACCGGTACGAGTGAACTCCGTCTATGACGATGAGATCGCTGTCGGCCGCGTAGTGCAAACCCAGCCGCGCACCGGTGAAAGCATGATGAAGTTTCAGGGCGTCGATTTACTGATTTCTCGCGGCCCGGAACTCTTCGAAATTCCGGCGCTCGAAGGAGTGACCGAGGAGGAAGCCGCCGAGCAACTTTCCGATCTGGGCTTGGCCAAAGTGAAGACGAGCCTAGAGTATTCCTCCTCCGTCGCCAAGGGACAGGTCACTTCCAGCTCACCGGCCGCCGGCGAACTGGCGGGGCGGAAAAACACCGTGGCATTGGTGATCTCGCGGGGTCCGGCACCGGTGCAGATACCTAACCTCGCTGGGATGTCACCGGAGCACGCCGAGCAGGCGCTGAGCGAGGTCGGCTTGAAGCTGAAGCTCGGCGAGCAGCAGTACTCGCCAAAAGTTGACCAAGGGTTGGTCGCGGATCAGAGCCCACGGCAGCAAACCGTTGAGTTTGGCAGCACCGTCACCGTTCATGTCTCCAAGGGGCCTGAATACCTTCAGGTGCCTTCGGTGATCGGTCAAAGCCTGGCCGAGGCGAGTGCAACGCTTGAGGAAGCCGGATTCACCGTCTCGACGCGATCGGTGCTTGGCGGCTTCTCGGACACGGTACGCATGCAGACCCCACGGAACCAGCGCGCCGTACGCGGCAGTGAAGTCAGACTGTACGCGTTCTAAACCAAAGGCTTCGCTATTTTAAATTACTTTGGCTTCCCGCAATCGCGGGAAGCCAAAGTTAATTAGTGCCGCGGGCGTTTAGCGACGACCACGGCTCTGCAGCGCACTGGAAACCAAGAAGGCCATTTCCAGGGACTGTTTGTGGTTCAGGCGTGGGTCACAGACCGACTCGTAGAGGTCGTCGAACTGTTCCTGGCGGATCGGGTCGGCACCGCCGAGGCACTCGGCCACGTCGTCACCGGTCATTTCCACGTGCAGGCCACCTGGGAAGGTGCCCAGCGAATCATGGACCTCAAAGAATCCACGGACTTCGTCCATGACATCGTCGAATTTGCGGGTCTTGTAGCCGTTCTCGCTGGTGACGGTGTTTCCGTGCATCGGGTCGGTTACCCACAGTACCTGGGCGCCGGAGGCGGTGACCTTCTCGACCAAATTTGGCAGCTTCTCGCGAATGTTCTGCGCACCCATTCGGGTAATGAAGGTCAGTCGCCCTGGTTCCCGGTTTGGATCCAGCTTCTCGATCAGTTCCAGCGCATCGTCTGGCGAGGTGTTCGGGCCAAGCTTGACGCCGATCGGGTTGCGCACTCGGGACAGGAAGTCCACATGTGCGTGATCCAACTGGCGGGTGCGTTCGCCGATCCACAAGAAGTGTCCCGAAGTGTCGTACGGCTGGCCGGTACGCGAATCGGTACGGGTCAAGGCACGCTCGTAGTCCAGCAGCAACGCCTCGTGGGAAGCGAAGAATTCGGTGCGCTTCAGTGCTTCGAAGTCGGCTCCGCAGGCATCCATGAAGCGGATGGCGGAGTCGATCTCTCCGGCAAGCTGTTCGTAAGCAGAGTGCGCAGGGTTAGCCATGAAGCCGGCATTCCATGAATGCACGCTGCGCAAGTCTGCGAATCCGCCCTGGGTGAAGGCGCGGATCAGGTTCAGCGTTGCCGAAGAGGTGTTGTAAGCCTGCACCAGACGCTTCGGATCATGCGCACGGGACTCGGGGGTGAAGTCATAGCCGTTGACGATGTCGCCGCGGAAGGCCGGCAAGGTCACGCCATCGCGAGTCTCATCATTTGAAGAACGTGGCTTGGCGAACTGGCCCGCCATGCGTCCCATCTTGATAACTGGCATCGAAGCACCATAGGTAAGCACGACGGCCATCTGCAAAATGGTCTTAACGCGCGCTGAGATCTTATCCGCGGTCGCCGCGTCGAAGGTCTCGGCACAGTCGCCACCCTGCAGCAGGAAGGCTTTACCCTGCGCCGCGGCGGCCAGGCGTTCGCGGAGGACATCCACTTCACCGGCAAATACCAGTGGCGGACGTGAACCCAGTTCGGATATTGAGGCACTATAGTCCGGGTGCTCACGCCAGGTGGGCTGTTGGGCAATAGGCAAATCACGCCACGCATCAAGTTGAGGGTCGGTGGCGGGGCCGGCTACAGAAGAGCCAGGCAATGGGGTTCGGTTTTCTTCGCTCACCTTAACAATTCTACGTCCGAGAGCATCAAAGCACCGCGATGAATGTAACAACTCGACGTAACACACCGATTCTGGAAGTCCGGCGTGTTGCGAGACCAACTATTTTTTGATTTTTTTCGGGGCGTAAACGTCAACATAGTTCTGTCCGGAAAGCTCGTTGATGGCCTTGCGGATTTCATCTGCCACGTGACGCAGCGCCTGCGGGTCATCGACCTGTTCGGCATACTTGCTGAAGTCCAGGGGTTCTCCGACGTGGATCCCGATACGGCCCGGACGCGGGACTCCTTGCCCGATAGGTTGAACCCTATCCGTGCCGATCATGGCGACCGGAATGACTGGAGCTCCGGATTCCATGGCGAGTTTCGCTACTCCCAGCTTGGCTCGGTAGAGCCTGCCATCAGGCGAACGCGTCCCTTCCGGGTAGATCCCAAGCAATTTGCCTTCTCGCAGTGCCCGGTTGGCGCTGTCCAGCGAGGCCGCGGAGCCTTTGCCGCCGGAACGGTCCATCGGCAGCTGATTAATGTTTCGAAAGAACCAGGCGACGAAGCGTCCCTTGGGCCCCTTGCCGTTGAAGTAGTCGTCCTTTGCAAGAAAAATAACCGGGCGCTCAAGACTCGCGGGCAGAAAGACCGAATCGCTGACCGACAGGTGGTTCGAGGCGAGGATCGCGGCACCATGTTCGGGGATATTTTCGATGCCTTGGAGATCGATCTTGAAGAAGATACGCAACAATGGCCGGACCGCGAACCGTTTAAGAAAGTCGTAGAGCACGGGGTGGCATTTCCTTATTCTCGTCTTCGAACAACTTTGCGCAGGAGACAACCGGACGGCGCCTTAGCCCACACCATACAATTGTGCACTACGCTCGACAGTGAACCGTTGAATTTTAGGGGTGCACATGATGAAAGATACTTCCTTGGTCCCGGAAACCGGGTCCGCTTCGGACGTGGCTGTATTGCTGATCCACGGTTTCACCGGCTCCACGACGGCTATGCGCCCATGGGCTGACTCGCTGCAGAGCCATGGTGTACACACGAGCGTACCTATACTTCCCGGACATGAGACACGCTGGCAGGATCTGATCGGCCGACCCTACGGACAGTGGATCCAGGCGACGGAGGATGCCTTCGATGAACTGGCGTCCGCGCATCAACATGTTTTTGTCGCCGGGCTCTCGATGGGCGGGGCGTTGGCACTGCACCTCGCATCACGCCGTAATGTCAGCGGAGTGTCCCTGGTGAACCCTGGCTTGGTCATCGATTCGCCGGTTGCCCCCTACGCGGGCTATCTGCGCCGGGTGGTTCGGACAGTCGCGCCGATAAGCAATGACATTGCCTATCCCGGGGCCGACGAGAATGCCTACGAACGTACGCCGGTTGCGGCAGTACATGAGGTGTACAAGCTTTTCGCGCAGACGCGGGCTCGTTTGCCATTGGTGGCGGCACCAGTACAGTTACTCCGTTCCGCAGTGGACAACGTGGTCTCGGATGCATCCGTTCACGCCTTGCTCAACGGGCTCGGGCCGGGAATTCTGCGCGAGCGAATTGCGTTGTCACGTAGTAGGCATGTGGCGACATTGGATTATGATGCGCCTAAAATTTTCAAGGAATCGCTGCGCTTCATTACTGACGTCGCGGCACGGGAAGAGGCCCAATGAGCCCTGCAGAGAACGAGCCTTCAAAAGCCGAGGACCCGCGCTGGGATCGACTGGTGGAGAATTTCAAAAGTCTCGACGCGCAGGCTCCTCGCGAGCCAAGCGCTGCCGAACGTGCCACCCAATTGGACAAGCTGTTCAACACCGGGCCGCTCGCTCGCGGACCACGCGATTATGAACCAGTAGATACTCCCGACGAATTCGTTCCCGAAGAGCCCGCCGCTCTGGGCAGTGGCGATCCGATGTTGAATTTGGCGTGGGTCGGCGCGGCCGGCGGACCCTTTGGATTGCTGTTTTGCGTGATCTTTTTCCGCAGTGCACCGGGGTTTATTTATCTGGGCTTGGCCGCAGCGGCGATTCTTGGCATTTTTTACCTGCTGCGAAGACTACCGACTCAGCGCGATCCGGGAGATGATGGGGCAAAGGTCTAATCGACTTGGAACACTGCAACTGCTACGTTACTATCGAGTAATATAAATGTGACGCAGCTTACGAGGCGTTATAACCTAGGACACTTACCACAGGAGTTGAGTACCAGATGCGCGAATTTAGCTCGCCACTTCGCATCCACTCGCCGGAAAATTCGAACATCACCGATCTGCTCCTACGACATGCAAATTCGGCAGCCAACCCTGCCTTATTCTCTGTGCCGACCGCCAGTGGGGCTTGGCAGGACATCACCGCATCGCAGTTCGCAGCCGATGCCTCGGCCATCGCGCGTGGTTTCATCGCCTCCGGCATTGAGCAGGGGTCACGCATCGGACTCATGGCCCGTACCCGCTATGAGTGGACACTCGTTGATTTCGCTATCTGGTACGCGGGATGCGTCACCGTGCCCATCTACGAAACCTCCTCCCCCAGCCAGGTCGCCTGGATCGTCGCCGATTCCGAAGCCTGCGCCATGGTCGTTGAATCACCCAACCACGAAAACGTCGTCCGTCAGGCGGCCCATCAAGAAACCCTCGAATCCTTGGACAACATCTGGCAATTCGAAGGTGGCCTCGATGAGCTACGCAAGGCCGGCGAAAATGTTAGCGACGAAGAGTTGGAAGAACGACGCGCCTCGGCCACGCTGAACGACGTGGCCACCCTGATATACACCTCTGGCACCACCGGACGCCCCAAGGGTTGCGAGCTGACCCATGGAAACTTCGTTGAACTATCCGAAAACGCTGCAGCTGAACTTCCGCAGTGCGTGTATCCGGGAGCCGCGACGATCATGTTCTTGCCGCTGGCGCATGTGTTCGCCCGCTACATCTCGGTGCTGGCAGTTTCCGCCGGTTGCCGTGTGGGACACACCCCGGATGTCAAAAATCTCTTGCCTGATTTACAGTCCTTCAAGCCAAACTTCATTCTCGCGGTGCCGCGAGTCTTCGAAAAGGTCTACAACTCTTCGATGCTCAAGGCAGAAGACGCCGGCAAGGGCAAAATCTTCCATGCCGGCGTGGATGTTGCTGTCGCATATTCCAAAGCTCAAGGCGCCGGCAAGGTTCCGCTGGTCCTCAAGCTAAAGCACAAGCTGTTCGATGCCCTGTTGTACAGCAAGTTGCGCGCCGCGATGGGCGGAAACATTCGCCATGCAGTTTCCGGCGGTGCCCCGCTAGGAGAACGCCTCGGTCATTTCTTCCACGGGATCGGGCTGACTGTCCTCGAAGGCTACGGGCTGACCGAGACTACGGCTCCGATCACCGTGAACACCATCGATCGCATTAAGATCGGCACGGTGGGTCCACCGCTACCGGGCAACGCTGTACGCATCGCGGAGGATGGCGAGATTCTAGCCAAGGGCATCTGTGTCATGCGCGGTTACCACAACCGCCCCGAGCTGGAAGGCGAAACCTTCGTCGACGGCTGGTTCCGCACCGGAGATGTTGGCGAGCTGGATGCCGACGGCTTCTTGAGAATCACCGGGCGCAAGAAGGAAATCATTGTTACTGCCAGTGGCAAGAATGTAATTCCAGCACTGCTTGAAGACCAAATTCGCGCCGATTCGCTTGTTTCCCAGTGTGTCGTCTTGGGCGATGGCCGGCCGTTCATTTCGGCTCTGGTCACCTTGGACCCAGAGGCATTGCATGGTTGGTTGGAGCGCCACCAGCTCGATACCGCGCTGACCGTGGAAGAGGTTAGCGACCTAGATCAGGTAAAGACCCACGTGCAGTCCCTCATCGACAAAGCCAATAACTCTGTTAGCCGGGCAGAATCGATCAAGGCCTTCCGGATTGTACCGACGGACTTCACCGAATCTTCCGGACATCTGACCCCTTCTATGAAGATCAAGCGCGCCGTGGTCTTCAAGGATTACGAAGCGGTCATCGACGAAATCTATTCGGCAGATAAGCCCGTCGCATAGTTCAATACAGCATCGGCAAGTTCCCACGATTCGTGGGATGCAGCGGCCCAGGGCAACCTGCGGCCGCTTTGCTGCGTCTGCTCGGCAAAATTCATTGGGAGCACAACCCGTTCGAAGACCGGCGCCGGGGTGGCAGAGGTTCTCGCACCGAGCTGCACGTACACCAGGTTCTCGGCCAGTGCCGTTCGGCCGTTGAGCAGTAGCCACTGCACTAGCTCCATCAGTGCAGGCTCTGCAGTTGCGGAGCCATCGCCCACCACGACCAGCACGTCGGCCTCGTTGAAGCGTCCAGCAAGTGCCGCCTTGACTCGTTCGGGGCCCGCGACGTGGACCTGCGAGTTCAGCGCTAGCTGCGCCAACTGGCCTTCAAGGAACTCGGCAAGTTCTGCGGCCGGCAGTGCCGCACTAAGCGCGAAGACGGTAATTTTCAAGTTCTCCCGCACCTTGCCCGCCGCGATGGCTTTCGCTCGCAACGTGGCTGGCTTCAGCGTCGGACCTGACTTACGCGCTATCCTCATGTCTCTCCTTGAACAAGAATTTGAGCTCTCCGGACTTCTTGGTGAAAATCGAAGCCGTCAGAGAGCATCGTGCCACATCTGCCCGTTGGGGTACTACTCCGGTGGACCGCGCACAAGCGCATTGATGCCAATGTGCAAAGGTGTGGCCCCAAGGACCAGTTCAAAGTCCCCGGGGCCACACCTATTGCTCAGCGAATGCTGCGCCTTCGTTGACTTACTTTGGTTCGATGACGAGCAGCAGATCGCCGCCCTGCACCTGGCTGGTTCCGTCCAACGTTACCTGCGAAACGACACCCGAAGCGTTGGCCGTGATGCCAGCTTCCATCTTCATCGCTTCGATGGTTGCTACCGATTGCCCTGCTTCGATCAAGTCGCCGACCTTGACGTTGACCGTCACGGCGCCGGCGAACGGTGCCGCCACGTGGCCCGAATTGGTCGGATCGGCCTTTGCCGCACTCTTCACCGTCGACTCGACCGATTCGTCACGCACCTTGATCTGGCGCGACTGGCCATTGAGCGAGAACACCACGGTGCGCAAGCCCTTCTCATCAGCTTCGGATACCGAGATCAGCTTCACCAGCAGGCGCACACCGGTACCAAGGGACACCACGCGCTCAACCTCTGGGGTCAGGCCGAATAGGTAGTCGCGGGTGTGCAGCACGGACAGGTCGCCGTAGTTCTCCAGGGACTTCTCGAAGTCGCGCGTCGGACCGGCAAAGAGCAAGCGGTTCAAGGTCGCGCGGATCGTCTCGTCGTCGGCATTGAGCGCCGCCGAGTCTTCGTCCGAGAGCTCTTCAACGCGTGGGCGCACGCTGCGGCCCTGCAATGCCTTCGTGCGGAATGGCTCTGGCCAGCCACCCGGAGGATTGCCCAGCTCACCCGAGAGGAACTGGATGACCGAATCCGGGATGTCGAAGTTCTGCGGATTGGCTTCGAAATCTGCCGCCGGAACGCCGGAGCCGACCAGCTGCAATGCCAGATCGCCGACAACCTTGGAAGACGGGGTCACCTTGACCACGTTTCCGAGCATGGCGTTGACCGAGGCATACATGGATTCGATGGCCTCAAAACGTTCGCCCAGCCCCAGTGCGATGGCCTGCTGACGAAGGTTCGAGAGCTGTCCACCGGGAATTTCATGCTGGTATACGCGCCCGGTTGGTGCAGGCAGCCCGGATTCGAACGGCTTGTACATCGCGCGCACCGCCTCCCAGTACGGTTCCAGCGAGGCTACCGCGTCCAAGGAAAGCCCTGAATCGCGTTCGGTATGCTCAAGCGCTGCCACGAGGGCAGAGGCAGAAGGCTGGCTGGTAGTGCCGGCCATCGCAGCCGAAGCCACATCAACTGCATCCACGCCTGCATCGATCGCTGCCATCAGGGTAGCAAGCTGTCCACCAGAGGTGTCATGGGTATGCAGGTGAACCGGCACGTCGAAGCGTTCGCGCAAAGCGGTGACCAGCTTCTTTGCGGCGGCCGGACGCAGCAGTCCTGCCATATCCTTGATCGCGATAATGTGTGCACCGGCATCGATGATCTGCTGAGCCAGATTCAGGTAGTAGTCAAGGGTGTACAGCTTCTCGTTGGAATCGAGCAGGTTGCCGGTGTAGCACAGGGCCACCTCGGCGACGGCGGTTCCGGTTTCGCGCACAGCCTTGATGGCCGGAGCCATCTGCGAGACGTCATTCAACGCATCGAAGATGCGGAAGATGTCGATGCCACTCTTCGCGGCCTGCTTTACGAACGCGTCGGTAACCTCGGTGGGGTACGGGGTATAACCTACGGTATTGCGGCCACGCAGCAGCATCTGCAGCGGGATATTCGGCAGTTCGGCACGCAGCAGTTCTAGACGCTTCCATGGATCTTCGCCCAGGAATCGAAGCGAGACATCGTAGGTCGCGCCTCCCCAGACTTCCATGGAGAACAACTGCGGCACGGTATGCGCGTAGGCAGGCGCAGCGGCGAGCAGATCGCGGGTACGCACGCGAGTGGCCAGCAATGACTGGTGTGCGTCGCGGAAGGTGGTGTCGGTAACGCCCACGGCCTTCGCATCGCGCAGCGCCTTGGCAAAACCTTCGGGCCCCAGATCCAGCAGCTTCTGACGCCAGCCAGCTGGAGCTGCTACCGATTTCGAAGGGCCGTCGAATGGCGAACGCTCCGGCTCCGAGGATTTGTCCCCCGGGAAGCTCGGAAGCTTCTTGCGTGGATCGATGCCATCGATTCGTTCGCCGTTCGGCTTGTTGACGGTCACGTGAGCCAGGTAGTTCAGCGCCTTGGTGCCGCGGTCCTGAGATTCGTTGCCGGTCAGCAGATCCGGGCGCGAGTCAATGAAGTCGGTCGCGACGTCTCCGGCGATGAACTGTGGATCGTTGAGAACATTCTGGATGAACGGAATGTTGGTGGCCACACCACGGACGCGGAATTCGGCCAGCGCACGTCGTGCCCGCGCTACGGCGGTCTTGTAGTCGCGGCCACGACAGGTGAGCTTAACCAGCATGGAGTCAAAGTGCGGGGAAACTTCTGCGCCTGCGTAGATGGTGCCGCCATCAAGACGCACGCCGGAACCACCAGCAGAACGGTAAACGGTAATGGTTCCCACATCTGGTCGGAAGCCATTTGCCGGGTCCTCAGTGGTGATGCGCGACTGCAGCGCCCAACCACGAACCTCGATGTTGTCCTGGCTGATGTCAAGATCGCTCAGCGATTCACCGGAGGCGATACGCATCTGAGCCTGTACGAGGTCAATATCAGTGACTTCTTCGGTCACCGTGTGCTCCACCTGGATACGTGGGTTCATTTCGATGAACACGTGCTGTCCTGCCCGCTCACCGACGGTATCAACCAGGAATTCGACGGTACCAGCGTTCTGGTAACCCAGGGTCTGCGCAAACTTCACGGCGTCACGGAACAGCGCCTGACGGATGGACTCATCCAGGTTCGGTGCCGGAGCGATCTCGACGACCTTTTGATGACGGCGCTGCAAGGAGCAGTCACGCTCGTGCAGGTGCACCACGTTGCCCTGCTCATCGGCGAGGATCTGCACCTCGATGTGACGCGGGCGAAGGACTGCCTGCTCAAGGAAGACGGTCGGATCGCCAAAGGCGGTACCGGCTTCGCGCATTGCCGCACCCATTAGCTCGGGCAGGTCTTCGCGCTTGTCGACACGGCGCATGCCGCGGCCGCCACCGCCAGCAACTGCCTTGACGAAGATCGGGAAGCCAATGCGGTCGGCCTCGGCTAGGAGGAAGTCAACATCGTCGCTCGGTTCGGAGGATTCCAATACCGGGATGCCGGCCTTGCGCGCTGCCTTCAGCGCAGCGACCTTGTTTCCGGCCAGCTCAAGCACGTCCGCCTTTGGACCGATGAACTTAATACCGTTTTCTGCAGCCTTGCGGGCCAGGTCTGGGTTCTCCGAAAGGAATCCGTAACCTGGGTAAATCGCGTCTGCGCCGGCTTCCTTGGCGACGCGGACGATTTCGTCAATGTCCAGGTAGGCGCGAACCGGGTGGCCCTCTTCGCCAATCTGGTAGGCCTCTCCCGCTTTCTGGCGGTGGATCGAGTTACGATCTTCATATGGGTAGACGGCAATTGTTTTTGCGCCTAGTTCGTAACCAGCGCGGAAAGCACGAATTGCAATCTCACCGCGGTTGGCGACCAAGATTTTCTCAAACATAGTTTCCCTACATCGATTCAGCACACCCATTTGGAAGACGGGGGAACGTCCTTCGTGGGACGCTTTGTTCCCGTTTTCCCGGGTGTAGGGCCTCGCATAACGGATATTTTTAACCGCTGCTGTGGATACCCTACCGTGACGGGGTGCACAATTACCAAACATTTCGCCCAGTGGTCTGACCACATGACTTTCTAGCGTCCGCATGCTGTTTTTATGACATAGTTACATTCGTGCTAAAAATCCCACGTTGCGGAGTCGGGGAAATACCGCGTGGCACACTATGATAAAGAGAGACTAAATATTCGGTGGGACGTTTAATCAGCAAGCAGTGAAAGGCGTGGTCTGGTCCGTGCATGTAGTGAGCATCAGCAGCCTCAAGGGTGGCGTAGGAAAAACCTCCGTAACACTCGGATTGGCCTCAGCAGCACTCGCAGCCGGAATTCCGACGCTCGTGATCGATTTAGATCCGCATGCAGACGCGAGCACCGGCTTAGGCGCCCGAGCCAACGGCAAACAGCCAATTGGGCAAATGCTCAAGAATGTTCGCCGTGCGCGACTTCAAGATAATGTCGCAGCCAGCGCATGGCAGTCAAAAGCTGCCGAGAAGAAATCGCGCACCCGAATTCCGGTACTCGATGTCGCCGTGGGCGACGCGTTCACCGGAATTTATGA
This sequence comes from Glutamicibacter sp. AOP12-B1-11, assembly GCF_052379245.1. NCBI lineage: Bacteria > Bacillati > Actinomycetota > Actinomycetes > Micrococcales > Micrococcaceae > Glutamicibacter > Glutamicibacter sp. AOP12-B1-11. Next base: position 110,945 of record NZ_JBQSYL010000008.1, read on the forward strand.
TCGACCAGATCTTCGTACACGAGATTTGCGTCGCCTCTCGCAGCTATTGAGCCGCACCAGCGGATACCAGCTAGTACTTATCGATTGCCCACCATCGCTTAACGGTCTAACCCGCATGGCGTGGAGCGCTTCAGATCAGTTATTGCTCGTCGCTGAGCCTAGCTTGTTCTCAGTAGCTGGAACCGAACGCACACAGCGAGCACTTGAACTCTTCCGCCGCGAATTCGCTCCGTCCCTGGGCCCGGTTAGCGTGGTAGCCAACCGTGTGCGCAAGGATTCTGCCGAGCATACGTTCCGAGTGAACGAGATGCGCCAGATGTTCGGCGATTCCATGGTGAAGCCGGAGATCCCCGAGCACCCAGAATGGCAGCAGATTCAGGGCGCAGCATATTCGGTACATCAGTGGCCAAGCAAGGCCACTGCCCCCATGCTTTCTCAGTTCGATGCGCTACTCAAGGACCTCATGTCCACGGCGCCGACACAGAACGCACAGTCCTAGGGTTTAGAAACAAGAAAGCTTCGGCTCGAACAAACTTATGGAAGTTTGTTCGAGCCGAAGCTTTTGCAATTCTAAGTACTCATCAGCTAACGTTACGGGCGGCCTTAGCAGCGCGTCGTGAAGCGAGCTCATCGGTGACCAACTGGTCCCCCGTGCTTTCCGATGGCAGCATGGCCAGCGTTCCTTCAACTTCGCGCCACACTCGGCCTACGGCGATACCGAAGACGCCTTGACCGGCCTGAACCAAGTCTATGACTTCGTCGGCACTGGTGCACTCGTAAACCGAAGCGCCATCGCTCATCAAGGTAATCTGAGCCAGATCTTCCACACCACGTTCGCGGAGGTGGCTCACCGCTGTGCGGATCTGCTGCAGCGAGACACCGGTGTCCAATAGGCGCTTAACCACTTTCAGGACCAGGATATCGCGGAACGAATACAACCGCTGAGTACCGGATCCCTTGGCTTCACGAACCGCCGGTTCAACCAGACCAGTACGAGCCCAGTAGTCCAGCTGTCGGTAGGTAATCCCGGCAGCCTTGCATACAACTGGTCCCCGGTAGCCGGCATGTTCATCCAGCTCGGGCAGATCATCGGTGAAGAGCAAACCTTGGGTATTGGATCGCTGAACGCCACCGGTGGTCCCATGGCGAGGACCGGTCTGGCTAGACTCCATCCAAATACTCCTAGCGTATATGCACATTCATTTGAGAGGCCAGAGACTTTCATGCGACTGACCGGTGCGAGTGATGACGAACCTGGTATCGGTCAACAGAAATTTTCTCTATGCTTCGACGGTACGGCTATAAGGGGCGTTGGTCAAAGACCTTCAAGCTTAACTTTAAGGCGTGTCGCAAATGACGAGTGGGAGACGAGCTAGGCGGAGAAATCTTCGGGGTCAATATTGTCAAGGAATTCTCTGAATTCACGCATTTGTTCCTCGGGAAGCTCTTCGTCTTCGGACTCGATTTCGATGGCAACCCCCGCTGATTCCATGACTTCTTCGGTGCACAGGATCGGGCATTGCGTACGTACCGCCAGCGCAACTGCGTCAGAAGACCGCGAGTCGACGCGCTTGCCGTTGGAGAGCACCAGCTCCGCGGTGAAAATTGCATTCTGCACCGAGACGATCTCGATTCGCACAAGTCTCACTTCAAGAGCTTCGAGCATGTTAACTATCAGATCGTGAGTCATCGGTCTTGGCGGGGTGAGCCCCTGTTCCGACATGGCGATAGCGGACGCTTCGGGTGCGCCAATCCAGAGAGGGAGATACAAATTCTGCTCATGACGCTTAAGTAGCAGCAGCGGCTGATTCGATGGAAGCTGAATCCGAATACCGGCAAATTCTAGTTCAAGCATGCACTCCCCCTAGCGTTGCGAACTCGTTCCTGCTATCAGCCTAGCGATCAAGCTGCGAAATCGCACGCTGCACGAGCGCTTCATGAAGCTCTAGGCACTGTCGCGAGATTTCTTGAGCTTCTTCGGTTGCTCTCGCGCGCGCGGAAACTTCAGGCTTTTTCAAGTCCGCACCAATGATGGACTCGATCAAGGAGAACTCGCGTTCTGCAGCGGTACGGAACTGGCGAAGGTGGCGAGGCTCAATACCGTGATTGGAGAGATCGACGGCGGACTTGGTGACCCGCACGCAGTGGGCATCGAATTTGCCCGATTCAGGCTCGACCAGGCCAAAGTTAACTAGCTCATGGACGAGCTCTTCGCTTGCTCCGGTCAGCCCCTGCAGCTCCGCTAGGGAGACAGGACGCGAATGACGGTCGACTGCCTCAACCATATCGCTATTGACTGCCTGCGGCGCTGTGGGCGCTCCACCGGGCAATGCTGCGGGAGCTTCACCACGGTCGATGGCATCGAGATGGTCCTTGATGACCTTTAGCGGCAAGTACTGATCGCGCTGTACTGAGAGAATGAAACGAAGTCGACTCACATCGGAGGCGGAATATTTTCGATATCCGGCCGAGGTGCGCTGCGGGATAATCAATCCCTTGTCCTCCAAGAATCGAATCTTGGAGGCGGTTACCCGTGGGAATTCGTCTTTCAGTTCAGAGAGCACCTCGCCGATATTCAGTGCTGCCGCCCTCACGTTCTCGTGGCGTATTGCCTCGAGTCGTGGGCTACGGGCTGCATCAAAGATTGGCAAAGGAGAATCTCCTCAAGTAGTTAAGCGGATTGACAGCCGCTTGCGAGGCTGCCAGGAAACTAGTTCTTCACTAGTTTAAACGTTAGGTACGCTCTGGTAGAAATTCAGACGGAACTTACCGATCTGCACCTGTACCGCGTTAGCCAAAGTCACCGAGTCGATACGGTCGCCGTTGATGTAGGTTCCATTCAATGAACCAATGTCGGTGAGCTTGAAGATGTCGCCAACGCGCTCAAACTTTGCGTGCCGCCGAGAAACCGTAACATCGTCCAAGAAAATGTCCGCATCCGGGTGGCGACCGGCAATGCTGGAATTGGTATCCAGCAGGAAGCGGGCACCCTTATTAGGTCCGGTATGGGCAATCAGTAGCGCAGATCCCTCAGGAAGTGCTGAGACCGCTGCGCGTTCGTCCTCGGACAGGGGATAAATTACCGAGGGCTCTGCAGTCTTGTGAGCTGCCGGCAAGGAGATATTGGTCGTTTCGGAGGCAGACTCGTTGTGCGGGTCAACCGGCCCATGTTCAGACATTTGGGGTCCTCCAAGAAAATTTGCTCTCAAGCTCGCGCTTGACGACCTTCGGTTAAACGGGTGTTTGGTGGTTTGCACCAGACTATCTCCAGATTAGCCTACTCAACGCTCAAGAGATAACACGAAATTACACATTTTCAATGCTTGGCATGCTCAAACGTGCAATGATTCCTGCATGGAAGAGAATTCTAATGCCATTGCACCGGCAACACGCGGAGAATCCGCGCCTACCAATAAGCACTCAAATTGGAAACTACGGCTCGTACTAGGTTCGCTTGCAATTCTCACTATCCTGGCAATTTACGCGATCGCTACGATATTTATGCCGGTATGGTGGGCAACTCGAATTTCCAGCCAAAATATTGGATCAGCCACCGGAGGCTGGATTTCGGGGTTCTCTCTCGGGTTCGTCTTTACATTGATCCCGCTTCTCGTACTTTGGCAGATTCGGTTCCGCAAGTTGAGCTGGCGATGGCGTGGAGTTATTGCGGTCCTGGCAATCATTCTCGCACTGCCCAATTGGCTGACGCTTGGAATCTTCTGGAACGGCTCGGATGCCGCGCAGAAGGCTCAGGCAATTTTGAATACCGGCGCTACCTGGTTCGGCGGCGCCACACTAGTTGGAGCCATCAGCGCCGCAGCCATCTTCTTGGTCATCTTCATTACCTGGATGATCTTGCGTCGACGGGGATCGCGCGTCAAAGATCTTGAAGCGCAGCATGAAGCACAGCGCCGCACAAGCTCACACGATGAAGCACAATGATCGAAAACAACATGACTGACATTCGGCTCAAACGCGCATACATCGACGCTGAAGCATCCGACGGATACCGGGTCTTGGTCGATCGTTTGTGGCCACGCGGGCAGACCAAAGAGAAACTCTGTGTGGAGCGGTGGGCCAAAGGCATCGCACCGTCAAATGAACTACGCAAGTCTTGGCACCACGATCCGGCGCGATTTGATGAGTTCGCGGAGCACTACCGTGAAGAGCTAAACCAGAACCCGGCTATTGACGAATTCTTGGAGCTGGTCGCCGAACACCCCGTCGTTACGTTCATCTTTGCGGCAAAAGACGAGGAAATTAATCACGCGGTGGTGCTTCGTGACTTTCTGCTTGCACAGCTGAAACAGTGACCTCATCTCGGGTCGAGGCTGGCGGAACAAAACATACACCTTCGACACACGCCATATCGGACTCCGAGACTTGCTGCAGATCAAATTTGAATTCCATTGTGCTCCCAAAACAGTGGCGGTTCTTAGCATAGAGAACAGCAAACAAGAACTGAATATTCCGGCAGCAATGACGATTGCCCCGCCACGTGATTCGTGACGGGGCAATCATTGACCTTGGGTAGCCTGATTCGGCTTCGTGAGCAGCCTAGTTCTTCGGAACCAGAACACCGTCGAAGAAGGTCGCCAGCTCGGCCGTCGCATCCAGCGGCAGGATATTAGCAACATACTGATCAGGGCGGACGATCACAATGGCACCGTTAGCCGAGATGTCACGCTTCGCGTAGATATCTGAGCCATCGAGCACCGCGTAGACCTTCTCGTAGTCCATCAGTCCGAACTTGCCGCTGTTAGGACGGAAGACCTTCGGCGCATCATTGAGGTTGAAGGTGGTGTAATCCTGCTGGAAGACGACCTTCACGTCGAAAAGTGAATCAATATCGGCATCAGCCGGGGTGAACTTGACGATTGGTGATTCTGGCGATTCGAGCAGCCACTTCGACAGGTTGGTCACCTTCGAATCGGCACCGGCCACAGCTTGGTCGGCGAACACGTAGATACGGTATCGACCGTCTGCGCGGTGGTGGTGGCCCAAGTGCACAGGATTGTTGTCGCCTAGGCGCATGACCTCAGATGATTTGAAACGCTTGCCGATCGGGAAACCCTTGGCCAAGTCCTGATGATCTTTTTCGCCGGTGAGAATCGAGGGCTGGTATTCGGTCATGAAGCCTGCAGGGAATTCGGCGGTACGCACATAGAATTCAGCGATACCTTCCTTGCCTTCAAATTCTTCAGGCTTGGCCGCCATCAACGAGGACCATTCCTTATCGAAGTCGATCAGGTTCTTTGCGATGACCTGGCGCTCGCCCGAATAGGTGCGCAGCAGCTCTTCGGGCGCCCGGCCGGAGAGCACGTAGCCGAGCTTCCAAGCGAGGTTGAAACCGTCTTGCATGGACACGTTCATGCCCTGGCCGGCCTTGGCCGAGTGGGTGTGGCAAGCGTCGCCGGTGATGAAGACGCGTGGCTCCCGAGTACCGATTTCTTCGACCTGGACATCGTCGAAGCGGTCGGTCAGGCGGTGGCCAACCTCGTAAACGCTGTTCCACGCAACGTCTTTCACCTCAAGCGTGTACGGGTGCAGGATCGCCTTGGCATGCTCGATGACCTGGTCCAAGGTGGTTTCACGGACCTTGCCTTTGTTGTCTTCTGGAACCTCGCCTAGGTCCACATAAAGCCGGAACAGGTTTCCACCCTCGCGAGGGATCAGCAAGATCGAGCCAGCCTGGGAGTGGATGGCGCACTTGGTGCGAATGTCAGGGAAGTCGGTGAGCGCGAGAGTGTCCATAACGCCCCACGCATGGTTTGCTGCGCCGCCGGCGAGTTGCGCGCCGATGGAACGACGCACGCCGCTGCGGGCTCCGTCCGAGCCAACGACGTACTTGGCACGCACAACGCGTTCTTGGCCCTTGGTCTCGCCATCGGTGGAAATCAAGGTGGCCTTGACAGGGTATTCCTCACCGTCATGGACTTCGAGTGTCTTGAATTCCCAGCCGTAGTCTGGGGTGATTCGTGCTGGCGAGTTGTTTGCGTAGTCGGCAAAGTAGTCAATAACGCGAGCCTGGTTCACGATCAGGTGTGGAAATTCGCTAATGCCGTGAGCGTCATCAGGCGTACGGGCGCCGCGGATGATGTTCTCCGGGTTCTTCGGATCCGGCTCCCAGAAGATGGTTTCCTTGATCTGGTACGCCTCGGCGGTGATGTGCTCAGCAAAGCCAAAAGCCTGGAAAGTTTCGACGCTGCGCGCCTGGATGCCGTCGGCCTGGCCGATTTCCAAGCGGTGCGGGCGCCGGTCGATAATGCGCGTGTGCACCTCGGGGAACTGCGAAAGCTGCGCAGCAGTAATGATACCGGCGGGACCAGCACCGACGATCAATACGTCCATCGCGTCCGGAAGGTCGGCCGGTCGGTTGAGACCGGTTCCGGCGGCCGGCTCGATGCGTGGGTCGCCCGATACATATCCATTGTGGTGAAACTGCACAGCTTCATCCTCACTTCTCTGTGAACGCTTTGGCTCAAAACTTAGGTGTTCTATAATCGAACGTTAGATTCGCATATCGCACACTAACTATAAGTGAACTGTGAACGTCGACACAAGCCGAGATTACGCACATCTCACCTTTACCTAAGTCACTGGCTCAAAATCTACGCCGATAAAGCATTTCTGGATACACCCATTCCGACCCTCGCCCTGGTGTACCACCGTCCGTGAAGTGCCTTCGCCGCCCTCAGCGGACTTCGGTAACGATCCCGCCCGGTGCAACAAGCAGGCGCCGCACTTGGCAGGACTCGAAGAGTTTTTGCTGCCAACGCCGATCGTGTGTCACCGTGATGACGGTTCCGGCATAGTCGGCAAGGGCTTCTTCCACGCTTTCCACGAGTTCTGGAGACAGATGGTTCGTCGGTTCATCGAGCAATAGCAGCTCAGCCCCGCTAGACAGGGCGACCGCCAATTCCAACCGGCGCTGTTGACCCACCGAAAGGCTTTGCGGATGGCGTGAGAAATCCTGCGGCTCGAAAAGCCCCAAGTGCGCCAGCTTTACCCATGCTTGCGGTACATACTCGTCAATTGCCAAGGCAAAAGCTTCAACGACGCTTTGCCCGGGCAGAGCGCATAACTCCTGCCGCAACCATTGCACGCTCAAATGCGATGCGCGCGCCACGAGTCCATGGTCTATTGGAAGTTCACCGGCTAGCACTCGCAATAGTGCTGATTTACCCGCCGCGTTGGGCCCTGAGACCAGCCACCGCTCCCCCGTCCTGATGATGAACTTTTCTGCGTTTACCGCCGGCGCCTTACTGCGTGACGCACCATCAACTAAGATCAGCTCTTCGCGGGTCCCACCGTTTTGCTCGGCTGCCTCGGGCAAGGCGAAGTGCAGCTCCTTGGCCGGTTCCACGGCAGGTGCTGCAGTTAGCTCGTTGATACGCGACTTGGCCTGGCGTGTTTTGCTCGTCGAACCATGAGTACGGCTGCGCTGTCGAAAGGAACCGTGCCCAAATCCTGCCTTTTCGCGCTTTCGCGGTACAGCTGACACCCGAGACGCATTTTTGAGCACCAGCTTGCGAGCCCGTTCAAGTTCCTGGCTCCACTGCTCATGTTCGGCAATCAGCCGCTCGCGTTCTCGTTTTTTCTCACTTAAATATCCTAGGTAGCCATCACCGTAGTGCTGTAGCTTTCCCTGATGCACCTGCACGATTTCGTGGGCGAACCTGCGTAAAAACACCCGGTCATGGCTGACGACCACCAGCGCACCGCGATGGGCATGCAAGCTCTGCTCCAGCCATTCCAAGGCGGTATCATCCAAATCATTGGTCGGTTCGTCCAGGAGCAACAGCTGCGCCTCTGCGCACAGCACCGCGGCCAAGGTCAACCGAGACCGTTGGCCGCCAGAAAGGGTCGCCACTGGAGCGTTGCGATCAACTTCGCCGAGGCCAAGCTGTTCCAATGCACGGTTTAGCCGCTGATCCAGCGAGTAGCCTTGGCGTGCTTCATAGAGCTCTGTCACTTGCGACAGCTGAACTAGAAGTCGTGCGGCCTCGTCCTCAGGTGAACGTTCCAAACGTCGGCCAATGGCGGCGAGGAGACGTTCAAGGTCGCGGAAGGTGCGGTGATAGCCGTCGATGGCTTGCTGGACGGTGGCACCGGATACGAACTGTGGATGTTGGCTAGCCATGGCGATACCGCCGGGCACGTGAACGCGTCTTCGCCCGGATGTCGGCGCCAATGTACCGGAAAGCAGCCGCAGCAACGTTGATTTGCCGGCCCCGTTGTCGCCAAGTATGGCAAGTCTTTGGTGTGCGGCCACATGCAGCTCAATCTCCTGCAGCACATCGCGATCGCCGAAGCTGTGGCTGACCTGTTCGAGCGAACATTGGAAGCTTTCGAAGCCGTCGATGGGACGCGGCGGATTTTCTGGATGTTCGGGTTCGCGGGACATGGGGATATCCTCCCTCGCGGACCGAAGCCAAAGGGGGCTATCGGCTACACGGATAGTCGTCGGCTAAGAGCCAAAATGGACCGGGCTCACGAAATAATCCCGGGAATGTCCCGGTATTCGTGCGAAGGATACACCGCGGAGTGTGACTCAACGCGGTGTTCCGGTCTATAAAAACAACGTTCCCATGCATTCCACAGTACGCGTGGACTTCACGGCTGCCAAGGCCGCTACCGATTAAACATCGGTAGCGACCTTGGCCCACACGTCAGAGATCGATCTGTCCCGAGATGGCTACGTGCGTTGCGCCGCCGACCCAAAGCTGGCCGTCGGAGACCGAAATTTCAAGGTGACCGCGTCGATTCATCGCAGTTCCCTGGCGCACCGCGTACGGCGCCTGGGCACGATCGGTATCCAGCATCCACGCTGCGACGGCCGCGTTGAAACTTCCCGTCACCGGATCTTCGCGCATATCGAAACCGTCTTCGGTGAAGAAGGTGCGCACCTCAAAATCTTCCCCTGTCGGGCTCTCTCCCGGCGCTAGGGCACCGATGACTCCGATGTTCCAATCACCTGGGTGGCCAGCGGCATTGGGGTTCAGGCTCAGAACCGTTGCCGCATCGGATAGCTGCAGGCCTACCCACCCCGGGCCGTTGTCCACCCATTGGGCGGCGAGCACGCTTTCGGCGGCGACACCCAAGATCTCGATGACCTGTGCCAGATAGCCTGGCTCGACCTCCCCGGTGCGAGTGGCGGGAGGAGAAACGAAACTGAGCAGGTCATCCTCGATGCGAATCGGCACGAGACCCGCCTCGCATTCGGCAATAATCATTCCCGCCTGGCGCGGTACTCCGCCCTGATCCAACCATGCCCGGGCGGTACCCAAGGTGGGGTGGCCGGCAAAGGGAAGCTCCGTGCTCAGGCTAAAAATTCGGAACCGGTAGTCGGCCTGCCGCGAGGATGGCGGGTAGACAAAGGTGCACTCCGACAAATTCGACCACACCGAATAATCGCGCAGGTCATCGTCGCTCAGTCCCACCGCGTCCAGCACGACGCCTACCGGGTTGCCCTTATAGTGTTGTACGCCAAAGACATCGACCTGTCGGAAACTACGCAGCATGAGTTGGGACCTTTCACCCGAGTATAAAAAATACTAGCGAAAGCCGCGCTCACTTGCGTTTCGACATGCCAAAACCCCGGCGAAAACGTATTTTCGCCGGGGTTTTTCAGCTGGTCGGGCTAACAGGATTTGAACCTGCGACCTCCTGACCCCCAGTCAGGCGCGCTACCAAGCTGCGCCATAGCCCGATGCTCTCGCAGCCGTTATCCCCGCGCCTTTCGGCTCGGGGTGCCGTCTACGAAAAGCTCCTCAATCACCCTACCTCATATGCGGGGTAATTTTCGAACCGTTACCGGGTGCGGCTGCGACGCTCTCGGATACGCATCGAAACTTCGAGCGGAGTGCCTTCGAAACCGAAGGTCTCGCGCAGGCGACGGGCGATGAAGCGGCGGTATCCCGGATCCAGGAATCCGGAGGTGAACAGCACGAACTTCGGCGGACGGGCCGAGGCCTGGGTGCCGAAGAGGATCCGCGGCTGCTTGCCACCGCGCACCGGGTGCGGGTGCGCCGCAACCAGCTCGCCGAGGAACGCGTTGAGCTTGCCGGTCGGAACACGCTTATCCCAGGATTCCAGCGCGGTATGCAACGCCGGAACCATCTTGTCCTTGTGCCAGCCGGTCAGCGCGGACATGTTCATGCGCGGCGCCCACTCGATGTGGGCCAGGTCGCGCTCGATCTCCTGCTCCAGGTAGTAGCGGCGATCCTCGTCCACCTCATCCCACTTGTTGAACACAAGCACCAGCGCGCGGCCGGCGTCGACGGCCAACTGGATGATGCGCACGTCCTGCTCGGAAACGGTTTCGTTCGCGGCCAATAGCACCACCGCAACTTCCGCCTTTTCCAGGGCAGTCTGGGTGCGCAGCGAGGCGTAGTAGTCCGAGCCTTGCGCCATATGCTGGCGGCGGCGGATACCTGCGGTATCCACGAAGCGCCAGACTTCGCCGCCGAGTTCGATGAGCTCATCAACCGGGTCGCGGGTGGTGCCGGCGTAATCGTCGACGACGACACGCTCGGAGCCTGCGAGCTTGTTCAGCAGCGAGCTCTTGCCCACGTTGGGGCGGCCGATCAGCGCGATACGGCGCGGACCGCCCGAAGGGATCACTCCACCGTGGGCGGAGTGCTTGGGCAGCTTCTCCATGACCGCGTCCAGCAGGTCCGCGGTGCCGCGGCCGTGCAGAGCGGAGACCGGCCATGGCTGGCCGAAGCCGAGGCCCCACAGCGTGGCGGCTTCGGCTTCCTGGTTGAAATCGTCGACCTTGTTGGCGACCAGGAAGACCGGCTTGCGCTTCTTGCGCAGCATCTTCACCACTGCCTCGTCGGTCGCGGTGGCACCCACATGGGAGTCGACAACGAAGAGGATCGCATCGGCCACATCGGCGGCGATTTCGGCCTGGTCGGCAACGGAGGCGTGGATGCCCTTGGCATCGTGCTCCCAACCACCGGTGTCAACCACGCTGAACGGGCGGCCCAGCCACTCGGCCGAGTAGGAAACACGGTCACGGGTGACCCCCGGTACGTCTTCCACGACCGCTTCGCGGCGGCCGAGGATGCGGTTGACCAAGGTCGACTTGCCTACGTTGGGGCGTCCGATGATGGCCAGGACCGGTGGGATGACAACGTCTGAATCGTCTTCGGAGTCATCGTCCAGGCCCGAAAGCAGGGCGGAGTCCTCCGCGTCCAGGTCATAGTCTTCGAGGCCGGAGAGCAGGGCGCGGGTACGGATTTCCGCGTCTTCCTCGCTCAGTTCGGCTAGGCGCTCGGCGATATCGTCGTCTACGACCGGGGTGTACTCCCCGTCGTGGGAGGTGTTGTGCTCGCTCATGATTTTCCCTTCAAGGCGATAGGTCCGACCCGTTGTTTCGGGCGGGACGTGAATCTTCATCGGCTCTCGCCGAGGATGGGCGCCGATTATGGCTTAGTTGGTACTACTTTTTCGCAGCCGTGGCGATTGCGTCAAGCACGGCTGCGACGGTCTGCTCAAAATCCAGGTCCGAAGAGTCCACGGTGATGACTCCGTCGGCGGCCTGGGTGAAGTTCACTACCGTCGAATCTTTTTTGTCCCGTTCCAGCACCTGGGCTTGGAGCTGGTTCGCGTCTTGGGTTCCGCCGAGCTGGATTCCGCGGCGGCGCAGGCGCGCTTCCTCGGAAGCGGTCAGCAGGATGCGGGCTTCCGCGTCCGGGGCGACGACGGTGGTGATATCGCGTCCCTCGGCGACGATGCGCGTGTTGGCGGCGATGATTTCGCGCTGCCGGCGCACCAGCTCGGCGCGGGCCTCCAGATTGGTGGCCACCGCCGAAACCTGCTCCGAGATGCGCGGTTCACGAATCGCGTCCGTCACCACGGTATCCCCGATGACCACCTGCTCGCGGTCCGGGTCCACCGAAATCTCCAGCGTCGCCGCGCGCACCGCCTGGGCGATCGCGTCCGCGTCGCTCAGATCGGTTCCCGCTTCGAGCACCGAATAGGTGATCGCCCGGTACATTGCACCGGTATCGAGATAGGCCGCGCCCAGTGCGCGGGCCACGGCCTTGGAGACCGAGGACTTGCCCGAACCGCTGGGTCCGTCGATGGCAACGACAAGGTTCGTCGGGTTAGCTGCGTGCGTCACTGGGCTACTTTCCATCCGTTGTTCGTCAATACGTTTATCAGTTCATCGCGCCGGCCAGGGAGCACCGACACGTCCACCAGGCCAACCTGGTGTCCGGCGGAGTGCTCCATGCGCAGGTCCTCCAGGTTGATCCCCGCTGCCCCGATGTCTGCCATCAGCGCGGCGATCTGCCCCGGCTTGTCATCCACCACGACGGTGACAAGCGCGAAGGCCTGCGGCGGCGCACCGTGCTTGCCCGGAATCCGCGCCTGCCCGGCGTTGCCCTCGCTCATCAGCTGCGACAGATCCAGCAGCGCCCCAGGGCCCTGCGGGTTGTGCAGCGTGTTGATCAGCCGGTCCAGGTCTTCCTTCATCCCCGAGAGGATCGGGATCAGCGCGGTGGCGTTATGCGCGAAAATCTGGATCCACAACTTCTCATCGCTGGCCGCGATGCGGGTCATGTCGCGCAGTCCGTTGCCTGCCAGGCCCAGCTGGTGGGCCTCGGCGTTGAGCAGCCGCGAGGCGATCATCGAGCTGGCTGCCTGCGGGAAGTGGCTGGTCAGCGCGACCGACTCGTCGTGGGTCCGGACATCCATGCGATGCAGGGTCGCCCCCAGATCGATGGCCAGCGCCTCGGCGGTCTTCACGCTGGCCGCGGTAGCCTGCGCATGCGCGCAGATGACCCACGGCATCGAGGTGAACAGCGCCCCGCGCGCGGCGGCCGGACCGGATTTCTCCCGTCCTGCCATCGGGTGGGTTCCCACATAGCGGGCGAGTTCGGCCTCACCCAGCCGCTGGTCGGCGCATACGGCGTCGAGGATCGAGCCCTTCACGCTGGCGATGTCCACCACCGTCGCGTTCGGGTAGGCCAGCAATGCATCGGCCACCAGCGCGGCGGTGACATCCGGCGGAGCGCCGATGACCACCAGCTCCGGGGCGATGCGCGTCTGCGCATCCAGCGGCTGGCCGGCGCCGATGTCCTGGGCCACGCCCGCCGCGGTCGGCGAGATGTCCTGCAGGTAGACCGCCACGCCCTTGGCGCGCAGTCCTAGGCCCACCGATGTGCCCAGCAGTCCGGTGCCGATCACCAGCACCGGGCCGGCAAGGTGAGAGGTGGGCATGGGCTACATCCCCACCATGGCCATCAGGTGTCCGATTTCCTGGTTGCCCAGTGGCCGGATGGTTCCCTGCTTCTGGTCGCCCAGCTGGACCGGTCCGATGCCCACGCGCACCAGGCGCTCTACCGGGTGGCCCACCGCGTCGAACATGCGGCGCACGATGCGGTTGCGGCCCGAGTGCAGGGTCACTTCCACCATCACGGACTTCGGCGTGGTGTCAATCACTTTAAGATCATCAACCTTGATCCAGCCATCTTCCAAGCGGATGCCTTCGCGCAGGGCATTGCTCGCGGCGCGCGAAATCGGGCCGGGAATCTGCACCAGGTAGGTCTTCGGGACCTCGTACTTCGGGTGCTGCAGGCGGTTTGCCAGTTCCCCGTCGTTGGTCAGGATCAGCAGGCCTTCGGTCTTGTAATCCAGGCGCCCGACGTGGAAGAGGCGCAGCGACTCGTGCTCGTGGCGGAAGTAGTCCGCGATGGTGCGACGGCCTTCTGGGTCATCCATGGTGCACATCACGTGCTTCGGCTTGTTGAACACGAAGTACTTGTTCGACTGGTTCAGCTGCAGACGCATGCCATCGACGTGGATCGAGTCTTTTTTCGGATCCACGCGGGCACCGAGTTCGACGACCAGCGAGCCGTTGACCTCGACCCGGCCCTCGGTGATCATCTGTTCGCAGACGCGGCGCGAAGCGACCCCGGCGTTGGCCATGGCCTTCTGCAGACGGATCCCATCCTGGTTTTCGACTCGGTTGGCCTGGTTTTCGACCCGTGCCTGGGCGCGAGCGCGCTGGGTAGGACGAGCGTAGCTGGACTGCACCGAGTTGCCGAAGCGCTCCTTGCCGAAGGCGCGCTCGGAGTTCTTCCCAAAGGCCGCCGAGCTCGACTTATCGCGGCTTTCGCCCGGCTTGCCGGACCTGGTCCCCGGCTTGGAGCCGTAAGGCTTTGCACCGGACGCGTTCTTCGCACCATAGGACTTGTTGCCCTCGGAGCGGTTGCCGTACGACTTCTCGCCGGAGGAACGACCGCCCTCAGAGCGACCACCCTCGGAACGATTGCCATATGACTTGTTGCCCTCGGAGCGGTTGCCGTACGACTTCTCGCCGTAGGAACGACCGCCCTCAGAGCGACCACCCTCGGAACGATTGCCATAGGACTTGTTGTCATCGGAGCGGTTGCCGTACGACTTCTCGCCGTAGGACTTGTTGCCGGCGGACTTGCCGCCGAAGCTCTTGGGGCCACGCGGATTGCGCGGTGCCGAGGAACCCTTGTTCATGGTTCGTACTTCCCTTGTCTGTTACGTATCGCGGGCGCACCGCTCAGCCAAGCGGGACGCATCTGGTGTCCGGTCGGCATCCGTTATATTCGCGGATGCCTAATCGTCGTAGGTTGCCGAATCGAGCGATTCAAGGTCGGCTACTCCGGGAAGATACGGGGAGAGCGCCGGAAGTTCCTCCAGCGTGCCCAGTCCCAGTCGTTCCAAGAAGTACTCGGTAGTTTGGTACAGCGTCGCTCCGCCGTCGCCTATTTCCGGGTACTCCGTGATCAATCCCCGAGTCAGCAGTGTGCGCACCACCGAATCGACGTTAACACCTCGAATCGCCGAAATACGTCCACGCGAGACCGGCTGTCGGTAAGCGATGACAGCCAGGGTTTCTAGGGCGGCCTGCGAAAGGCGTGCTGTTTGCCCGTCGAGCACATAACTGGAGACGAAATCGGCGTAATCGGTCCGCGTATAAAAGCGCCAGCCAGAGGCGACACGGCGTAGTTCAAATCCACGCGGACGATCTTTACCATCATACTCGGTCGCCAGCTCTTCCAAGGTGGTGGCAATCCGGGCTACCGGCAGCTCGAAGATTTCGGCCAAACGTGCCGTTGATACGGGCGAATCGGCGACCATCAGCACCGCTTCGAGCCCCGATTTGAGCCCTCCGGGGAGCTCGTCGATGGGTGCAATCTCACTCATGATCTGGCTCACCAGCACTCCCCTCGTAGCTATCCTGCACCGCTTGGACGTCGAAGTCCTGCTCGCCGGCCAACGAAATCTCCAGCCGGCCCAGCGGATCCTGTTGCGCGAATACGATGACCTTCTGCCTGAACATCTCCAACAATGCCAGAAAACGCACCACCACGACCAACTGTTCGCTGGTGTCTGCGATCAGCGCCGCAAAATCCAAGGTGCCGCGCTCGGTGAGCATCGCGGTGATCGCCTCCGCCTCGGCGCCGATGGTGACATTCGCCCCGTGCAGGTGCGAAAGCCCTACCTCGGTCACCGGCTCTGGCTTCGGGACCAGAGCCGCGGCGGCGAGCTGCGCGAATTTCTCCGGGCCGATGTTGAAGATCAGCTCCGGCAGCAGGGCGGCGAATTGCGGCTCCAGCGACACCTCGCGCGGCCGGCGCGCCGATTCCTCGTGGTAGCGCTGCCCGAGGAATTCTGCGGCGTGCTTAAACGCCTTGTACTGCAGCAGCCGGGCGAAGAGCAGGTCCCGTGCTTCGAGCAGCTCGAAGTCTTCCTCGTCGGCCATTTCGCCGCGCGGCAGCAGCCGGGCCGCCTTGAGATCGAGCAGCGTGGAGGCGACCACCAGGAATTCGGTGGTCTCATCGAGCAGCTTCAGCCCGTCCCCGGCGCCCTGCAGTTCCTTGAGATAGGCGATGAATTCGTCGGTGACCTCGGCCAGCGCCACCTCGGTGATGTCCATTTCGCGCTGCGTGATCAGGTGCAGCAGCACGTCGAAGGGGCCGTTGAAATTTTCCAGTGCAAGCCGAAAACCGCCAGCCGTCTCATCCGTGGTGGATGGGTCGGTGGCGGTTTTTTCGGTGGCCTGCGCGCTCATTAAGGGGCGCCACCACGGTAGATCAGTTCCTTCGCGAGATTCCGGTACGCCACGGCGCCCGGGTGATTGCCCGCATAGGTGGTAATCGGTTCGGCGGCGACATTGGCATCGGCGAATTTGATGGTGCGCTTGATGACCGTCTCGAAGAGCTTGTCCCCGAAGGCTTCCTCCAGGCGGGACATGACCTCGCGGCTGTGCAGGGTGCGGGCGTCGTACATGGTGGCCACCACGCCGTCGACCTCGAGCACCTGATTCAGCCGGTCCTTGACCTTGTCGATGGTTTCCATCAGCAGTGCTACCGCGCGCAGCGCGAAGAATTCTGCGGTCAACGGGATGATCACTCCGTGCGCCGCGGTCAACGCGTTGACGGTCAGCAGCCCCAGGGAGGGCTGGCAGTCGATGAGCACCACGTCGTAGTCGTCGATCACGTTGCGCAGCGCACGTTCCAACGCCTGCTCGCGAGCGACCTCGTTGACCAGCTGCACCTCGGCGGCGGAGAGATCGATATTGGCCGGCAGCAGATCGATATTCTCCACCTCGGTGCTGCGGATCGCATCGGTGATATCGGTTTTGCGGTCCATCAGCACGTTGTAGACGGTCATGTCCAGCTCGTGGGGGTTCATCCCGAAGCCCGCGGAGAGCGCGCCCTGCGGATCGAAGTCCACCAGCAGCACCTTGCGACCGTATTCGGCGAGCGCGGCGGCCAAGTTGATGGTGGAGGTGGTTTTACCCACGCCACCCTTCTGGTTGACCATCGCGATCACCCGCGCCGGGCCGTGCGATGGAAGTTCTTGCGGGGTCGGGAATTCGGTTAGCGGTTTACCGGTGGGACCGAGCGGGCGGGGCTCCTTGAGCATTCCCGTGCCGCGCTGTTTGCTTCCCTGCTGTTCGCTCACGATGGGTGAACCACACTTCCCGTTCGGATCGGACGATGTACTTGGTTAAAGGTTAACGGTTCGGTTCAAAAATTCTCGGGTTTGCGGTTCTCATACGGCGAGCCTTTACCTTGAACCTTAACTCAAATGTTGTAAGGGAGCTGGAAGCCTCTCGGAGTATCAGCTGAAGACGACGACGCGGGCATTTCGCCACCCATGCACCGGCCGGCAGGGCGATGAGCTCAGTGTTCAAGCCGGTGGTCTTCGCAATCAAGGCTCGACGATGGCTGCATCGTGATTCTTTCACGAAATAATTGCCCGTCAACCCATCGGCTCCCCGAACTCCGCATCAGAACATCCGCCGTCTGGCGTTGTTATCGATAAACTGCTTCGGGAAACTTCATCTATGGATGTTGCGCACCCATCGCCACCTGGCCATATGAATCATCTGGAGGAATCATGAGCACACCACAGCAGCTAACCGTGAAACAGCTTGAACGCGCATTGTCCTCGGTCGCGGAACTCATCAAAGGGACTGATGCCGGAGAGCTCTCCGCGCCCACCCCGTGTACCGATTGGACGGTGCGCGAGTTGATCGCGCACCTGGTCGGCATGAACCTCGTCTTTACCGCCCTCATGACCGAGCAGTCACCGCCGCAGCGCACGACCGACGTCCTGGGCGATGATCCGCTCGCCGCTTATCTCGATTCATCCACCCGGCTACTCGCCGCCTTCGATCGCCCCGGAGCCCTTGAACGCAGTTATCAGAGCCCCATGGGTTCGGCCACCGGACAGGAGCGGTTGCAGATACGCATGTACGATCTGCTCGCGCACGGCTGGGACCTTGCCCAAGCCACCGGCCAGCAACTCGAGCCGCTTGAGGACTTGGCCGAACAAGCTTTGCAGTTCGTTCGGCGCCAGCTCGCAGATCAGCCCCGAACCGGGCGCTTCGATCCGGTGCAGGCCATCGCAGATGATGCGCCGGCGATCGAAAGGCTCGTAGCATTCCTTGGCCGTCGCGTCGAAGAAAATCCAACCCCGTAGTTTGAAAACCGCCCGGCTCAAAAGGCTTGCAGCAGTTCAGCTCCCGTGTTCGACTGGAACACCACGGTGCAGAACCCAGCAACGAAGGACAGAGCCATGATCAAAGGAATACTTGCCAATTGCACGGTCACCGATCTTGCACGTGCCGAAGAGTGGTACACCGTCTTATTCGGTCGCGAACCGGATCACCGGCCCATGCCTGGCTTGCTGGAATGGCACCTTGGCGTAGGTTACGGGGTGCAGGTTTGGTCCGAACCTGACCGTGCTGGCAACTCGACCATCGTGCTCGATGAGTCCGACCTCGATGCGGAAGCCGCTCGCCTGCTTGAGACCGGACTCGCGCATCAGGGTCCGCAATTGGGCGGGGGCGCGCATATCCTGCAGTTGGAGGATCCCGACGGAAATCGCGTAGTTCTCGCCGGGGCCCTGGTCATTCCGCTGCCCTGAATGCCGCGGCAGAACGGCCAATTGGCCCAGGCTCGCTGCCCAACTCAGCACAGGTCGGGAGAATCGCGAGAACATCAGCGCACAGTGGAACGATGTTTTATTTCAAGGTTCAACTACTTCAAAGTAATGTCTGCGCTTGTAACACTGAAGGAATGAGAAAATCACTCGCACCCATCGCACTTGCGCTGACCGTAATGCTCGTCGGATGCTCCAGTGCCCCTGCAGCTACCGATAAATCCGCCGAGACAACCGAGGCGCAAGTCATACAAGAAGCGAAACCGGCTGACCTGACCGGGGAATGGAAACAGGTTAACTCCCAAAGTGATGACGCCTTCCAAAGCGCCACCGTTAGCGATGACATGATCAGCATCGATTGGGTGACCAATAACGGCGATACCAAGTCCGTGTATTGGGTCGGCACCTTCGAAGCTCCTGCAAAAGCCGCGGAGTCGTACGTCTGGACTTCGAAACGGGATGAAGCAGCTACCGATAGCGCATTGTTGGCTTCGACTTCGGACACTAAAGAATTCACTTTCAGCGACGAACAGATCAGTTACGAAGCGGGCATGATGGGCACCACTACTACGGTTCGCCTTGCCAAGGACTAATTCAGGGCACTGAGCCCAAGCTCGGTTCGCGATGGGTGCCGGCTGATCATAGATAGACGTCAGCGGCCCAACGCTGGCGGTTGCCTTGGGCGGTCTGTGCCGATGCGCCAGCTCCAATGCCCGGTAGTTCGACGTGGTTTCATGCCAGAAACTAAAAATTCCGCGGTTCCATTTAGAGGAACCGCGGAATTTTTGGGTTATGCGTCTATCGAGACTAGTGGGCGTCTGGATTCATTGAGAGCTCATCGAACGGACGGTCGCCGGCAAGCACGGCGCGGGCCTGCCCCATGTCCAGTTCCTTGGTCCACTTGCCGATCAGCAAGGTGGCCACCGCGTTACCGGTGAAGTTCGTCAGCGCGCGAGCCTCGGACATGAACTTGTCGATACCCACGATCACGCCCATGCCACCAAGCAGTTCCGGACGGTGCGCCTGCAGTCCGGCGGCCAATGTGGCCAGACCCGCACCGGTCACGCCGGCTGCGCCCTTGGAAGCGATAATCATGAACAGCAACAGGCCGACCTGCTGGCCGAGGTTCATCGGCATATCCATGGCGGTGGAGACGAACAGCGCGGACATGGTCAGGTAGATCGCGGTGCCATCGAGGTTGAAGGAGTAGCCGGTTGGCACGGTGATGCCCACTACCGGCTTCGAGACACCGACGTGCTCCATCTTGGCGATCAAGCGCGGCAGCGCCGACTCGGAGGACGAGGTGGAGAAGATCAGCAGGTATTCGCGGGCCAGGTACTTCAGCAGCGAGAAGATGTTCAGGCCGGTGACCAGGCGCAGAATAGTTCCAAGGATTACCACGATGAACACCGCACAGGTCAGGTAGAACGCGCCCATCAGGATGGCCATCGAGCCGATGGCGGCCCAGCCGGTGGCGCCGACCACGGCGGCGATCGCGCCGAAGGCGCCCAGTGGAGCAACCCACATGATCATCATCATGATGCGGAAGACGACCTGCTGAATGCTCTTGATGGCGTTCAGCACCGGCTCGCCCGACTTTCCCATGGACTGCAGCGCGAAGCCGACGATGAGCGCCAGGACCAGGGTCGGCAGCACCGGCAGATCACCGGGGATCAGTTCCAGCAGGAAGGCGACGGTCGGGTTTTCGGCGTCGCCGCCACCGGACTCGTAGGGCTTGAGCTCCAGGCCTTCGCCGGGGTGGATCAGGTTGCCCACCAGCAGGCCCAGGGCCAGCGCGAAGGTCGACATGGTCATGAAGTACAGCAGCGCCAGGCCGCCGACCTTGCCCACGGTGGCTGCTTTGGCGATCGAGCCGATGCCTAGGACAATGGTGCAGAAGATGACCGGTGCGATGATCATCTTGATCAGCGCAACGAAGCCCGTTCCCAGTGGCTTCAGTGCCTTGCCGAGGTCCGGTGCGATCAGCCCGATGGCTGCGCCGAGCACCACGGCGGCGATCACCATGATGTAGAGCCAGTGGGTGCGGTCCTTTTTCTTGACCGGTGCCTGCGACGCAGGGTCCTGCGGAACTTGTTCTGTGACAGCCATGGAGATTCCAGCCTTAATATGCCGAGGGGCCAGCTCAACGTCATCATCGGGCTGGCGCGTAAAATCGTTCTTGTCCCATCGTGCGCGCCAAAGTGATCCGCCTCTCTATTGCGTTCATATTGTTCACACAGCAGAAACTTAAACTTCCCCGACGAAGGAGTCAGCCAGATGGTCAGCAACCCGCAGGAGGTTGCCGCTGCCAATGCGCCGGTCCCGTTGACCCGCGACGGCTGGTCCTTCGCGGCACGAATCTTCGCCGCGCAGATGCTGCTGGTCATCGTGGTGGTGGTGTGGCTGGGCATCGCTTCCTACCAGCAGCAGGCCCGGGTGGTGCTCGATGTACGCCAATCGACCGTGGCCACGGTGTCCACCACCTTGGCCAACGACCCGTTTGTGGTTGACTCCTTGCAGCAGCCGGACCCCGGTGCCGGTTTGCAGCCCTACACCCAGGACATCTTGTCCCACGCGCCGACGATAGATTTCATCACGATCATGACACCGGACCTGCTGCGCGTGACCCACCCGAATCCGGCCCAGCTGGGCAAGCGCTATTCGGGTTCCACCGCGCAAGCACTGCGCGGGCAGGTCTATTCGGAGCAAGCGGTGGGAACCCTCGGCCGCTCGGTGCGCACCATCGCCCCGGTCTACGCCGCGGACGGCACCCTGGTCGGCATGGTCGCCACCGGCATCACGCTGGAGAGCCTGCAGGTGCTTTACCGCGAGGAGCTCCCGCAGATCCTGCTGGTTTCGCTCTTCGCCCTGCTCTTGGCCGGTTTCACCTCCTGGTCCTTCTCCCGGTACATCCAGAGCGCCACCCTCGGCTTCGGCCCGCACGGGCTGCGCCGGCTCTACGCCTTCTACTTCTCCGCCCTGCATTCGGTCCGCGAGGGGCTGATCCTGCTGGATCGCAAGCACCGCATCGTGCTCTACAACTCCGAGGCGGCCCGGCTGCTGCAGCTTCCGGCACAGACCCCGTCCGGCGGGTTGGAATTGGCCGACGCCGGCTTGCCCGACACCCTGCGCGAGCTGATGGCCGGCGGCCGAGCGGCCCGCGATGAAATCCATCTGGGCCACGGATCGGTGCTCGCCGTGTCGCAGAGCAACGCCCGGCTGACCGGCACCCAGCTGCCCGGCCGCTACCGCCTGCCCTTGCGCTGGCTGCGCGTGCAGCCGCCCACCGGGCAGGTGCTCACCCTGCGGGATCTGACCGAGGTGCAGGAGCTGACCGGCGAGGTGCAGTCGCTGAAGACCTTCTCCACCGCCCTGCGCGCGCAAACCCACGAACACGCAAACCGCCTGCACACCATCGCCACGCTCATCGAAAACGGCAGCTCGGACAAGGCGCTGGCCTTCGCGGTCGACGACCGGCAGCACTCGCAGGCGCTCACCGACGCGATCGTGCGCAATATCGACGATGTGTACCTCTCCAGCTTGCTGGTGGCCAAGTCCGCCCAGGCGCACGAGCGCGGGGTGACGCTGAGCATCAGCGCCGAAGGCGTGGTGCGTCCGGACACCTTCCACGCCACGGACATTGTGACCATCGTGGGCAACCTGCTCGACAATGCGCTGGACGTCTCGGTGGGCACCGCGGAATCCACCGTCTGGGTGGAGGTCACCGCCCTTGCCGACGAGGTCATCATCGCGGTGGCCGACTCCGGCCCGGGCATCGAACCCGAATTCTTGGAGAACCTGCTGCGCTTCGGGGTGAGCACCAAACAGGGCAGCGCACCGCGCGGGCTCGGTCTGGCCCTCGTCCAGCAGGCGGTGGCGCGGCTTCATGGAACAATGACCATAGACAACGACGCCGGTGCGATCTTCACCGTCACCCTGCCGGTACCGCCCAAGGAGGAGCACGCGTGAGCCACACCGAGCCGACCGCCGAATTCCTCGTGCTGGTGGTCGACGACGAACCGGAAACCGCACGCGCCCACGCCACCTATGTGGACCGGGTGCCGGGCTTTCGCACCGGAGCCATCGCGGCCAATGGACACGGCGCCCTGCAGTTGCTGGCCGAAGCGCACGCCGCCGGCACGCCCTATGATCTGGTCCTGCTGGATATGACCCTGCCGGATCTGCACGGCATCGACGTGGCCCGGCGCATGCGGGGGCGCGGCTACACGCTGGACATCATCGCGATCACCGCGGTTCGGGACTTGGCGGTAGTGCGTTCGGCCGTAGCCACCGGCATCACCCAGTACCTGATCAAGCCCTTCAGCTTCGCGGTGTTTGCCGAAAAACTCGAAAACCACCGGGCGTTCATCGCCACCATGCGTTCCACCGGCTCCTCCACCTCGCAGGCCTCCATCGATACCGCGTTCTCCGCGCTGCGCACCACCAGCGCCTCGCTGTCCCTGCCCAAGGGGCTGATCAGCCAGACCCTGGAGCAGGTGCGCACCCATCTGGCGGCCAGCCCCGCCCGCGCCTTCTCGGCTACCGAGCTCGGCGAAGAACTGGGCCTTTCCCGCGTGACGGCGCGCCGCTACCTGGAGCATCTGGCGATGGCTAATTCGGCGGTGAAGCAGCCTCGGCATGGCACGCGCGGGAGACCGGAATTCGAATACCGGCACAATTCGAGCTAGCGCCGTCCGTGGCGGAATAAGGTTTCCGCCACCTTCTCTCGCGGCGTTCGGTACGATTCGCTGTGATTCCAGGGGCAAATGGTGACCGACTGCGCGGCCTGGTTGGCGATCTCGATGGTGCTCGTCTTAGGACTTTATCCACGCACAAGGCAAGGGCCTGGCCCCGCAGAATTTCTGCGGGGCCAGGCCCTTACAGCGTTAACCGTCGGAGGTTCCGGGCTAGGCCTGTGGACGCAGGTACCGGGTCAGGTCATCGAGCACCGTGCTGTCTTCGATGGTCGAGGGCACCGTGTAGTCCTTGCCGTCCGCGATCTGCCGCATGGTCTTGCGCAGGATCTTGCCCGAACGGGTTTTAGGCAGTCCGGCGACGACGGTGACCTCGCGGAAGTCGGCGACCGGGCCGATATGCTGGCGCACCAGCGCGACGATCTCCTTCTTCAGCGTCTCCGCATCGATGTCGACACCGGATTTGAGCACCACGTAGCCGCTGGCCCGCTGCCCCTTGAGCGCGTCGCTGATGCCGATCACCGCGCATTCGGCCACCGCCGGATGGCTCGCCAGCACCTGTTCCATCGCCCCGGTGGACAACCGGTGCCCGGACACGTTGATCACGTCATCGGTGCGGCCCATCACGAACAGATACCCGTCCTCGTCCAGGAAACCCGAGTCGCCGGTCAGGTAGAAGCCCTCGATCTGGCTCAGGTAGGTGTTGATGAACCGCTGGTCGTTGCCCCACAGGGTGGTCAGCGCGCCCGGCGGCAGCGGCAGCTTGATCACGATGTTCCCCTCGGCACCGGCGGGCACCAATTCGCCCAGTGCGTCGCGGATCTCCACGTTGAATCCGGGGACCGGGGTGGTCGGGCTGCCGGCCTTGGCGCTCAGCTCCTCCAACCCCAGTGGGTTCGAGGCGATCGGCCAGCCGGTTTCGGTCTGCCACCAGTTATCCACCACCGGGATTCCCAGCAGGTCCACCGCGAAATGGTAGGTGTCCGGGTCCAGCCGCTCGCCGGCGACAAAGAGCGCACGCAGCGTGGACAGGTCGTGGGAGGCGATCATGGCACCGGAAGGGTCCGCCTTGCGCACCGCGCGCAGGGCGGTCGGCGCGGTGAACATCGTGGTGACCTTGTGGTCCTCGATGATGCGCCCGAACACGCCCGCGTCCGGGGTGCCGATCGGCTTGCCCTCGTAGAGCACGGAGGTGGCCCCGGCGATCAGCGGGGCATACACGATGTAGGAGTGCCCCACCACCCAGCCCACATCCGAGGCGGTGAACATGACATCATCCGGGTGCACGTCGTAGATCGCATTCATCGAATACTGCAGCGCGGTGGCGTAGCCGCCGGTATCGCGCACCACGCCCTTCGGTGCCCCGGTGGTCCCGGAGGTGTACAGCACGTACAGCGGATGCGTGGAGGGAACCGATACCGGTCCGGCCGGCTGCGCGAGTTTGGCCAGCTCGTCCCAATCCAGCCAGTTCACCGCCGCCGCGCCCTGGTATTCGCCGGGCGTATGCGCAAAGCCTTCGCGGTGGGCGACGATGACATCGCGCACCGAGGCATCGGCGAGCGCCAGCGCCTCGGCCACGGCCGGCAGGTATTCGATATGCCGCGAGGGTTCGATGCCGCCGGAGGCGGTGACGATGGCGACCGGCGCGCAGTCGTTGATGCGCGCGGCCAGTTCCTTGGGCGCAAATCCGCCGAAGACCACCGAGTGCACCGCCCCGAGCCGCGCGCAGGCGAGCATGGAGATGACCGCCTGCGGGATCATCGGCAGGTAGATCAGTACGCGGTCCCCGGTTTCCACCCCACGGGATTTGAGCACGCCGGCGAAGATTTCGACCTCGCGAAGCAGTTCGATGTAGCTGTACTCGGTCTTCGTCCCCAGCATTGCCGAGTCGTAGACCAAGGCCGTGGCATCTCCGCGCCCGGCGGCCACATGCCGATCCAGCGCGTTGGCCGACAGGTTGAGCTCGCCGTCCGGGAACCAGTTGTACAACGGCGCCTTCGAGTCGTCGATGGCTTGGGTGGGTTCCTTATCCCAGTGCACATCTTGGGCGGCGGTGAGCCAGAACGCGGCCGGATCGGCAGCGGCCTGGTCAAAGGCCTGACGGTATTCCTGTGCCATGTTTCCCTCCTGGGGCCGGGCGTCATCACCCGGCGGCTGTGCGGTAACTTCGATTCCAAGCGTATGAGCGCAGTCACATGATCGCAAGTGTTATGTATACATTTCTCGTTATTTGACGAAAAATATTCGGGCTCCCTGTCGCTTTTTCGCTATTCGTGTATACAATCGAACCATGAAAGCAAGTGACAAGGTGTACGAGAGCCTGCGCCGAGACATCGTCGAATGGCGTTTGTCACCGGGCACGGTACTCGCCGAGGTGGAGCAGTCGGCCAGGCTCGGAGTCTCCCGCACCCCGGTGCGTGAGGCACTGGCCCGCTTGGTCGCCGACGGCCTGGCGGTGCAGCAGCGCGGGCGCGGTGCGATCGTCTCCGAGGTTTCCGAATCCCACGTCGAGGACCTGTTCGTCTTGCGCCGGGCGCTGGAATGCGAAAGCGCGCGGCTCGCGGCCCGCTCAAGCCGGAGCGAGGCCTTCGCCAAGCTGGCACGGCGCTTCGAAACGGCCGCCAAGCAGCTGCGTGTAAGCACCCCCACCGAGGGCTACTACGAGCTGGTGGGCGAACTCGACGAAATGATCGACGACGCGGCCAATAATGCCTACCTATCTCACGCGCTGCGCACGCTGCGCGTCCACCTGCAACGGGTGCGCCGGCTGGCCAAGGACAACCCCGATCGGCTCGAGCAGTCCGCCGGCGAGCATGCGGCGATCGCCCGGGCCATCGCTTCGGGCAAACCAGAGGTCGCCGCGGCGGCCACCACCGTGCACCTGCACCAATCGTTTGAACACATCATGACCCACGCGGTCGCCTCTGAAAGGACACCATGATCAATCATCCAGTTCGCGTTTACCGCTCCGAGGAAAATCTGGCCCGCGAGGATCAGCTCGCCCACAAGATCGCAACCGTCGCGGTCGACCCGGTAGAGGTCACCGCCGAGGTCACCGACATGATCATCAACCGCATCATCGACAACGCCTCGGTGGCCATCGCCTCGCTGAACCGCGGCCCGATCATCGCCGCCCGCACCCAGGCACTGGCCCACGCGCCGTCCACCGGCGGGACGGGCGCCAACGTCTTCGGCATCACCGAGAAGGTCTCCCCCGAATGGGCGGCCTGGGCCAACGGCGTGGCCGTGCGCGAGCTGGACTACCACGACACCTTCCTGGCCGCCGAGTACTCCCACCCGGGCGACAACATCCCGCCGATCCTCGCCGTCGCCCAGCACACCGGGGCCTCGGGCAAGGACCTGATCCGCGGCATCGCCACCGGCTACGAGATCCAGGTGGACCTGGTCAAGGCGATCTGCCTGCACAAGCACAAGATCGACCACGTGGCGCACCTGGGCCCCTCGGCCTCCGCCGGCATCGGCACCCTGCTCGGCTTGGATCTGGAAACGATCTTCCAAGCCGTCGGCCAGGGTCTGCACACCACCACCGCGACCCGCCAGTCGCGCAAGGGCGAGATCTCCACGTGGAAGGCCCATGCCCCGGCCTTCGCCGGCAAGATGGCCGTCGAGGCCGCCGACCGCGCGATGCGCGGGCAGACCTCCCCGGTCCCAATCTACGAAGGCGAAGACGGCGTGATCGCCTGGATGCTCGATGGCAAGGACGCCGCTTACGAGGTGCCGCTGCCCGAGGCCGGCGAGGCCAAGCGCGCGATCCTGGACACCTACACCAAGGAGCACTCCGCCGAATACCAGGCGCAAGCCTGGATCGACCTGGCCCGCAAGCTGCACGGCGAGCACCCGGAAGCCACTGATCCGAAGAACGTGGCCTCGGTGCTGATCAAGACTTCCCACCACACCCACTACGTGATCGGTTCCGGCGCCAACGACCCGCAGAAGTACGATTCGACCGCGTCGCGCGAAACCCTGGACCACTCGATCCCTTACATCTTCACCGTCGCGCTGCAGGACGGTGCCTGGCACCACGTGGACTCCTACGCCCCGGAGCGAGCCGGACGCGCGGATACCGTCGAACTGTGGCACAAGGTCACCACCGAAGAAGACGCCGAATGGACCCGCCGCTACCACTCGCTGGACATCGCGGAGAAGGCCTTCGGCGGCAGCGTCGAAATCACGCTGAACGACGGCACCGTGATCACCGATGAGATCGCCGTGGCCGACGCGCACCCGCTGGGCGCCCGCCCCTTCGCCCGCGAGCAGTACATCAACAAGTTCCGCAGCCTGGCCGCGGGCCTGGTGGACGAGCAGGAGATCGACCGCTTCATCGCGGCCGCCGAAAACCTGGAAAACCTCGGCGCCGGCGAGCTGGAGCAGCTGAACATCGTCGCCGCCACCGGCGTGATCGACCAGTCGAACGCACCGAAGGGCCTGTTCTAACATGCTGTACTCAACCCTCACCCCCGCCGCGAAGCGGGTCGCGCTGCGCGAAATGCTCACCCCGGGTGCCGCCCGCCAGTTCCCCGGGGCGTTCAACCCGCTCTCGGCCAAGCTGATCGGCGAGAAGAACTTCGACGGGGTCTACATCTCCGGCGCGGTGCTCGCCAACGACCTGGGCCTGCCGGACATCGGGCTGACCTCGCTTACCGAGGTCGCCACCCGCGCCGGGCAGATCGCCAGGATGACGGACCTGCCGGCGATCGTGGACGCGGACACCGGATTCGGCGAGCCGATGAACGTGGCCCGCAGCATCCAGGAACTTGAATACGCCGGCCTGGCCGGCTGCCACATCGAGGACCAGTTCAACCCCAAGCGCTGCGGCCACCTGGACGGCAAGAACGTGGTGGATACCGACACCATGCTCAAGCGCATCGCCGCCGCCGCGGACGCACGCATCGATGAGAACTTCCTGATCATGGCGCGCACCGACATCCGCGCGGTGGAGGGGCTGGACTCGGCCATCGACCGGGCCAAGGCGATGGTCGATGCCGGGGCCGACGCGATCTTCCCCGAGGCGATGAAGAATGTTTCGGAATTTGAAGCGGTCTGCAACGCGGTCGACGTGCCGGTGCTGGCGAATATGACCGAGTTCGGCAAATCCGAGCTGTTCAACCGCCAGGAGCTTGCCGACGCGGGCGTCGCGCTGATCATCTACCCGGTGACCTTGCTGCGCAGCGCCATGGGCGCCGCCGAGCGTGTGCTCGACGCAATCAGCGAGGATGGGACTCAGGAGCGTGAAGTGGATAACATGTTAACCAGGTCACGCCTCTACGAGCTTGTCGACTACGAGGCGTACAACCGGTTCGACACCGGGATCTTCAACTTCCAAGTCCCCACCCTGGACATCGATACCAACAACTCGAACCTCTAGCACGGGAATCCATCAACGAAGAGGATGAACTCATGACCACCACCGAGGAAATCAAGAAGGGCCTTGCAGGCGTCGTCGTGGATTACACGGCCGTCTCCAAGGTCAACCCGGACACCAACTCGCTGCTCTACCGCGGCTACCCGGTGCAGGATCTGGCGGCGAACAAATCCTTTGAAGAGGTCGCGTTGCTGCTCTGGACCGGCGAGCTGCCCAGCGAGTCGGAGCTGACCGAATTCTGCGCCTTCGAGCGGGCCAATCGTGCGCTCGATCCGCGGGTGAAGGCAGCCATCGATCTGCTGCCCACAGATTGCCACCCGATGGATGTCGGGCGCACCGCGGTCTCGGTGATCGGCGCGAACCACCTGGAGGCGGAGAACTCCTCCCCCGAGGCGGAACTGCGCAAGGCGAAGGAGCTCTTCGCCGCCTTCCCCGCGGTCGTCGCCTACGATCAGCGCCGCCGCCGCGGCCAGGAAGTGGTGCCTCCGCGCGAGGACCTGGACTACTCGTCGAACTTCTTGTGGATGACCTTCGGCGAAGAAGCCGCGCCGGCGGTAGTCGACGCGTTCCGCGTGTCGATGGTGCTCTATGCGGAGCACTCCTTCAACGCCTCCACCTTCACCGCGCGAGTGATCACCTCGACGCTCGCGGATCTGCACTCGGCGGTCACCGGTGCCATCGGCGCCTTGAAGGGTCCGCTGCACGGCGGCGCCAACGAGGCGGTGATGCACACCTTCGACGAGATCGGAATCGACAAGAACGAGTCGCGCAAGGATGCCGCGGCCCGCGCAAAAACGTGGATGGAAGAAGCCCTCGCCGCGAAGAAGAAGGTCATGGGCTTCGGCCACCGGGTCTACAAGCATGGGGACTCGCGCGTGCCGACGATGAAGGCCGCGCTGGATAAGATGATCGAGCATTACGATCGCTCCGAAATGCTCGGCCTGTACGACGGGCTGGAATCCGCGATGGACGAGGCCAAGGCGATCAAGCCGAACCTCGACTATCCGGCGGGCCCGACCTACCACCTGATGGGCTTCGACACCGAAATGTTCACGCCGATCTTCATCGCGGCGCGAATCACCGGCTGGACCGCCCACATCTTCGAACAGCGCGCCTCCAACGCGCTGATCCGGCCGCTGTCCGCATACAACGGCCCGGAGCAGCGCGCCCTGTAAACACCTAGCGCAGCTACGGCTCATTCGGCGGGGTCGGACCTACGGGTCCGACCCCTCTCTTGCGTTTCCGGCAGGTTCAGTCTATTGTTTTTCGATAGGTATGCATCGCTAAGCGACAATTGGAGAGTGTCACATGGGTAAATCGAGCACTTTGGCGTTGCGAATCGTGCTGGGACTAGTAGTCCTCGGCTCGCTCTTCATCCAATGCTTCATGATCCCCCTGGCGGCCATGGAACTGGCCGACCGTCCAGCAGAATTCGCCTACCTGCGCATCTCGTTGTTCAGCTACGCGGTATTGGCCCTGCTGATCGTTCAGATCTGCTGCGTCTGCGTCTGGAAGTTGGTCGCCCGGGTGCGGCGCGGAACGGTATTCACCCACGCCTCATTCAAATTCGTCAACATCATCATCACCGCAATTGCCTCCGGAGCGGTGCTGACATTCGTACTTGGCGCGATCATGGCCCCGGGCGAGGCGGTGGCTCCCGGCGTAGTGCTCCTGGTCGGCGGATTCGGTGTCCTGCTAGCGGGCATCGCCCTGATCGTCTTGGTGCTGCGTCATCTGCTGTCGCAGGCGGCGACCACCGAAGCCCAAGCGGCCATGCTACGCACCGAGTTGGGCGGGGTGATTTAGTGGCCATTCGAGTGGATATCGATGTGATGCTTGCCCGACGCAAAATGGCGGTCGGCGAATTAGCCGAGCGGATCGGTATTACCCCGGCCAATCTTGCGGTCCTGAAGAATGGACGTGCCAAGGCGGTGCGCTTCAGCACACTGGAAGCGCTGTGCCAGGTCCTGGATTGCCAGCCGGGCGACCTTTTGATATTCGAAGCCGAAAACCACGATCCGCGCGGATCCGAAGCTCCGCTGTCCCAAGCCACGCTTCCATCCGACGCGTCGAAAAGAGCCTAGTCCCAGGGCTCGAAATCGATCGATTGCACCGCCAGATTATCCGCGGCCAGAATGATCTTCGCGGTGAACCGCGTCCCTGCAGCCAAGGCCGGGAGCCAGAGTGGGGAATCCTCCCACATCTGCCTCACCGGCAGTTCGCCGACAGGGAACCATAACGGTTCAAGTTCCTCGCTGGGCGCGGGCATTCCGCTGGCGATTCGCGCAGTGAAGACCGCGCAGTCCATATCCGCGCGCGGATTCGCCGGAAAGGTGAAGGCCACCCGGGCGGCGAGCGTCAGATCTGCCGATTGCACACAAGCCCCGGTCTCTTCGCCGAACTCCCGCATCGCAGCCTGCTGCGCAGACTCCCCGGGCTCAATCTTTCCGCCCGGCAGCACAATGTTCCCCTGCCCAAAGCCGCGCAGCTTGCGTCCCAAAAGCAGCTCGGTGCCCCGGGTGCCTTCGCGCAGCAGCGCCAAGAGCGCGACGGGTTGCGGCTGGGTCACCATCGTACTGGCCCCACTCCGCTAGTTCACGCGCGGGTGCGCGAAGAGGTACGCCTCCCGCAGCGAATCGACGGTGACCTTCGTGTAGATCTGCGTGGTGGTGACCGAGGCATGGCCGAGCAGTTCCTGCACCACGCGAACATCCGCACCGCCCTCCAACAGATGGGTGGCGAAAGAGTGGCGCAGCGTGTGCGGGGAAACGTCGCCCTGAATCCCGGCGCGTTCGGCGGCCTTGGACAGGATCAGCCACGCCGACTGGCGCGATAGCCGCCCACCGCGCTGATTCAAGAACAACGCGGGAGTGCCTTTGCCTTTGGCGGCCAGCCCCGGACGGGCCCGCACCAGATAGTCGCTCACTGCGCGTTGCGCATATCCGCCCACCGGAACAACGCGTTCCTTGGAGCCCTTGCCGAACAGCCGCACTACCGCGTCGGCGGCAAAGTGCAGGTCGTCGACGTCCAGGGCGACGACCTCGGAAATGCGTGCCCCGGTGGAGTACAAGAATTCGAGAATCGCCCGATCGCGCAACCCCGCGGGAGTATCGAGAGCGATCGAGTCGAGGATCTGGGTGACGGCAGAAATGCTGATCGCCTTGGGCAGCGACTGGCCGACGGCCGGAGGCTGCACCTCGCGGGCCGGATTCGGGGAGCAGATTTCCTCTAGCTCCCAATACTTATGCAGTTGCCGGATGGCCACCGTATGCCGGGCGACCGAACGCGCCCCCAGCGCCTGGTGCTCCGCATCCCCGCGGGCCAGCTGTTGCAGGTAGCCGCTGACCTCATTCTCGGTGAGGCGTGCCGGGTCGGTGATGCCGCGCGCTTCCAACGCTTCTTGGTACCGGGTCAGATCCCGTCGGTAGGACTCCAGCGTATTCTTCGCCAGTCCGCGTTCAATGGCCAGATGCTGCAAGTAGCGGCGTAGCGCGGAAGCGAACTTCGAGGACTTCGGGCTTGGTACCGCGGCGTGCTCGGGACTGCTCATCGCTACGATGAGGCTTTGCTGCGCAGCCCAGGGTGCGCTTCGAAGGCGCTGTTCGCCTCGCGTAGCGAGGCGTAACCGGTGGCTCGGGCCGCGTGCGCTGCCAGCAGGCCGACAACCGCCGAAGGGTTGTGGATCTCCCCGGCGAGCACTGCGGCAACAGCCTCGTCCAAGGGCACCCAGCGGGTGATGATTTCAGCTTCTTCTTCGGTCCGTGCGTGGCGTTGGTCCTCTGGCACCAACTGCACATCGCGCGCCAAGAAGATGCGCAATGCCTCGGAGGAAGAGCCCGGTGAGAGGAACACATCGGTGAGCACCGACCAGGTCTCGGCGGTGCTATCGGCTTCTTCCCAGAGCTCGCGCTTCGCCCCGTCCAAGGGCGGCTCGCCAGCCACGTCGAGCAGGCCAGCGGGTAGCTCCCATAGCCGCATGCCTACCGGGTGACGGTATTGGTTAACGAGAAGGACCCGTTCACGCTCATCGAGGGCGAGAATCGACACGGCACCAGGGTGCACGATGTAGTCTCGCTCGATGCGGGTTCCATCATCCGAAAGTTGCACCGTATCGTGGACGACATTCCAGATGCGTCCTTCATAAACGGTTTCGCTGGCGATGAGCTCTCGTGGTGAAAGTTCATCGGCTATCGGTTGTGGTTCCACGCGAACGGGCCCTTCTATAGGTATTACCTTGCTGGTACTACCTTAGACGGTTTAGAACCGGGTTTTGCTTAGGCGTTGCGCTTGGCCAGCGCCGCGGCGACCAGACCTGCAAACAGCGGGTGCGGACGGGTTGGGCGGCTGGAGAGTTCCGGGTGGGCCTGCGTGGAGACGTAGTACGGGTGTACGTCCTTAGGCAGTTCCACGAACTCGACAAGCTGTCCGTCCGGGGAGGTACCGGAGAAGACCAGACCTGCTTCTTCGAGCTGCGCACGGTAGGAGTTGTTGACCTCATAGCGGTGACGGTGTCGTTCTGCGACCTCGGTCTTGCCATAGGTTTCAGCCAAGACCGATCCTGCTGCGAGCTTCGCGTCATACAGTCCCAGACGCATGGTGCCGCCAAGATCGCCCTTTCCGTCAACGATGCTCAGCTGCTCTTCCATGGTCGCGATGACCGGGGTGGAAGATTCTGGATCGAATTCGGTCGAGGAAGCCCCTGGCAGGCCGGCCATGTTGCGGGCGTACTCGATCACCATCGACTGCAGCCCCAGGCAGAGGCCGAGGGTTGGAATCTGGTTTTCGCGAGCGAAGCGCAAAGCTCCGAGCTTACCTTCCAGGCCGCGAATGCCGAATCCGCCGGGGACGCAGATCGCTTCGGCGCCCTCAAGCGACTTGCGTGCACCGTCTTCGGTGGCGCAGTCATCCGATGGCACCCAGCGAATCTTGACCTTGGATTCATTGGCGAAACCACCGGCCTTCAGCGCCTCGGTAACCGACAGGTAGGCATCTGGCAGATCGATGTACTTGCCCACCAGAGCGATGGTCAGTTCATGCTTCGGGTTGTGCACCACGTCCAGCAGTCGGTCCCAGCCCTCCCAGTCCACGTCGCGGAACTTCAGTTCCAAGGTCTGCACGATGTAGGCGTCAAGGCCCTGGGAGTGCAGGATCTTGGGAACTTCGTAGATGCTTGGCGCATCGGCGCAGCTAATGACCGCTTCGGTTTCCACATCGCAGGTACGGCCGAGCTTGGCGCGCATCTCGTCGGGAATTTCACGGTCCGAGCGGATTACCAGTGCGTCTGGCTGAATGCCGATGGAGCGCAGGGCTGCCACCGAATGCTGGGTTGGCTTGGTCTTCAGCTCATGGCTTGGACCAATGTATGGAACGAGGGAGACGTGCACGAAGAAGGCGTTCTTCCGGCCGATATCCTGGCGGACCTGGCGGGCCGCTTCGAGGAATGGCTGGGATTCGATATCGCCGACGGTGCCACCGATTTCGGTGATGATCACGTCCGGGGCGGACTTGCCGGCACCGGGATCGGTGGCGGCCAAACGCATACGGCGCTTGATCTCATCGGTGATATGCGGGATGACCTGGACGGTGTCGCCCAGGTATTCGCCGCGACGTTCGCGTTCCAGAACGGTTGAGTAAACCTGACCGGTGGTCACATTCGCGCTGCCTGGAAGATTTTCATCCAGGAAACGCTCATAGTGTCCAATGTCCAGGTCGGTTTCTGCGCCATCGTCGGTAACGAAGACTTCACCGTGCTGGAAGGGGTTCATTGTACCTGGATCGACGTTCAGGTACGGATCGAGCTTCTGCATGGTCACTGAGAGACCACGAGCTCGAAGTAGATGTCCAAGGCTGGATGCCGTCAATCCCTTACCCAGGGAGGAGGCCACACCGCCGGTGACGAAGATATGCTTTGTCGTTTCAGACGACCGAGAATCACGAGTTAAATTACGCTGCACCACGGGATTTCATCCTATCACCATTGCTCGCTTGCGCGAATACCGACCATCCACTTTGCAACTCTACGACACGCATCCGCGATGCCAAAGTCCGATTCCGCAATCTAGCGTGCGCTCTTCGTCACCAGAGCGTCGACCATCTTTCGCGCGTCGGCGAGCAGCTCTTCGGCATGCGCCTGCGCGGTGTCGGAATCCTCCTGACCTGCCAGCATGCGCGCCAACTCGCGCACGCGCTCGGCCTCGTCCAAGGTGATTACATCGCTGGCGGTAAACCCTGCACCGGCCGCGGATTTTCCATTTGAGGTCTTGATCACCCGGATATGACGATCTGCGTAAGCGGCAACCTGGGGCAGGTGTGTGACCACAATGACCTGCACATGGCGCGCGAGCATGGCTAACCTCTCACCAATGCTTACCGCCGCCTTGCCGCCCACGCCCGAGTCGACCTCGTCGAAGATAAAGGTTGGCACCGGGTCCACCGCCGCGAGCACCACCTCGATGGCAAGCATCACGCGTGAGAGCTCACCACCACTGGCCCCCTTGCCCAGCGGCCGCGGCGAGGCGCCGGCATGCGGAGCAAGCAGCATCTCGATCTGGTCTTGGCCGTAGGCACCGGGTTCAGGCAATTCACTGATCTCGACAAATAGTTTCGCATCCGGCATGGCCAACGCCGTCAATTCCTCGCTGACCCGCTTGGAGAGCTTTGCGGCCGCCTTACGACGAGACTCGGATAGTTCGGTAGCCAGCGACGCGGCCTTCTGCTCCAGTTCGACCACCGTGCTTTCGAGCTCCTCGATGCGGGTGTCATCGGAACCAAGCTGCTCCAGCCGCTGTCGGGACTCATCAGCCCAGGCAAGCACCTCATCGATGCTCGGTGCGTACTTGCGCAGCAGCTTGTTCAGTTCCGCGCGGCGGGATTCGATCAGCGCCAGCCGCTCCGGCCCCTCTTCATCGAGGTCCGAAACATAGCTGGCCATATCACTAGAAAGTTCGGAGGCGAGAATGCCCAATTCTGCGGCGCGCTCGGCAAATGCCGCCAATGCTGGATCATCGCCGCTTGACTGCGCGAGCACACCGCGAGCGGATTCGGCCAGGGTGGTGATCCCGGGGGTCTCAAAATCTTCGCTGTCGACGATCGCGCGAGCCTGCTGGCTGGCGTTGCGCAGCGATTCGACATTGCCCAGCTTGATTGCGGTTTCGCGCAGTTGTTCGTCTTCGCCTGGCATTGGCTCCAGCGAATCGATCTCGTCGAGAGCCAGTCGTAGATTTTCGGCTTCGCGCACCCGATCTCGCGAGTCTTGCTTCAGCGCCGAGAGTTCCTTGCTGGCGGTGCGCCACTGCCGATAGGTGCGCTGATAGCTGCTTAACGTGCGGGCAAGGGCCGAGCCAGCGAAACGGTCCAGCGCGTCGCGCTGCGCGCTGGCTTCCTTCAGACGGATCTGATCGGACTGGCCATGCACCGCGACAAGCTCTTGGCCCAATTCGGCCAGCAAACCTACCGGAGCGCTTCGTCCTCCGACAGTCGCCTTCGAGCGCCCCTGCGCGGACAGCGACCGGGTGAGGATCAGTTCGCTCTTCTCCCCCACCTCGTCCACGAACGCGCCGGCATGGGTGGCGGATTCAAGTACGTGATTGTCGGGCTCCAGATGCACGACCGCTTCGGCCAGCGCATGCTTGGCGCCGTTTCGCACGGCACCTGCATCGGCCCGCCGCCCAAGCAATAGTGACAAGGCGGTGATGACCATGGTCTTACCCGCGCCCGTTTCACCGGTGACTACCGTCAACCCTGGCCCCAGTGGCAGAGTTGCCTGAGTGATCACGCCAAGGTTGGAGATCGAAATTTCCTGAATCATAGCCCGCTCCCGGTCGTTCTAGTTCATGCGTTCCAGTTCTCGTCCTAATAGTACTTGCTCAATCGTAAGTTTGTTCGAATATCGTTACTGCGGGTCGTGTTTCCTACTGCTTAGTTTCGTCACGGGCTACCAAGGGGATGCTTGGTTCGTCCTTGTGGTGCGGCTCAATGCTTTGAAAGCCCGGGCCGGTCACCTGCAGCGCGGTGGTCGCCGGACGACGATCGTCCTCGTCGGCAGGTCCGCGCCAACCCTGGATGGGCAATTCAAACTTCTTCACCAGACGTTCGGAGAAAGGAGTGGTGTTCAAGCGAGCCATGCGTACCGGTATTTCACTGCGCGTAACCTCGATGCGTGCACCCGGAGGCAGGTCGATGGTACGGCGCCCATCGCACCACAGCACCGCACCGGCCTCTGAGCGAGTGAGCGTCTCCACAGCCATAACCGAGTCCGGGGAAACCACCAGCGGTTTGGCAAACAGCGCATGCGCACTAATCGGGACCATAATCAGCGCGGCAACCTCTGGCCAAACTACCGGGCCTCCAGCCGAGAATGCATAGGCGGTAGATCCGGTGGGGGTAGCCATCACGACGCCATCGCAGCCGAATGTGGAGATTGGTCGACCGTCTACCTCGATTACCACTTCGATCATGCGTTCACGGTTGGCTTTTTCAACGGCGGCTTCATTCAGCGCCCAAGTTTCGGCCAGGCAGACATTGTCCAACCACACCTTAACCTCGATGGTCATCCGCTCTTCGACGGAATATGCACCGGAGACGAGATCCCGTACGGTGCTCGCCAGCTCGGAGCGCTCGGCCTCCGCAAGGAAACCGACATGCCCTAGATTCACGCCGACCAATGGCAGCGGCGCTTGGCGGACCAGTTCCGCGGCGCGCAGCACCGACCCGTCGCCGCCAAGGACTACGCCCAGATCCACCTCATCGATGGTGCAGTCCTGGTCCAAGATCTCCATGGGAACCTGCAGCCCGTGGCTGGCCTCCAGCACTGCTTCGTGATCCTTTTGACGCATTACCGGCATCACACCTGCCGCATCGAGCAACCCACAGGTTTCGATGGCCGCGGCGATCGCTTCTTGGCGCCCGGTGTGGGTGAAAACTAGAATGCGTCGCAAGGCAGGCTGCCCCTCTCTGGTTCGAGGTATGTGCTTGGCGCTGAGTATGTCACCGCACAAGCAAGTCACTTCTAAGAGTAGTCAACCGCGTCCCACATTTCGGTTTCACTGACCGATTGTTGATGACCTGTTGGAACTTTTCCGAGCCAGAGGAAGAATTCAACGTTGCCGTCTTGTCCGGGCAGCGGGCTGCGGGCTACTCCGCAAAGCTCCAGCCCGGCTTCCCGCGCGGCTTTCACGACGCCTTCAATGGAGCTGCGGCGTAGCTCGGGAGATGAAACCACACCGGTGCGGTTCAAGTGGTCGCGGCCAACTTCAAACTGCGGCTTGACCATCAACATCAAGGAACCGCCTAGGCGTGTTGCTCCCGCGAGAGCATCGATCACCAAGCGCAAGGAGATGAAGGACAAGTCGGCCACTACAAGGTCGACTTCTCCTCCAATATCTTCGGGTTTCAGATAACGAACGTTAAGCCCTTCAAAAACCGAAACCCGTCGGTCTTGGCGGATCTGATCGACGAGCTGTCCATGCCCAACATCGGCTGCCACTACATGCTTAGCCCCGCGGCGCAATAGCACATCGGTGAATCCGCCGGTCGACGCTCCTGCATCGAGACAGCGCATAGACATTGGGTCGACGGTCGTAAACACATCTAGTGCTCCGGCAAGCTTGTGCCCGGCTCGGGAAACGTATTCTTCGCCGATACTGGCCAGCACTTCGAGCCTGGCCGTGGTCGGAATTTTTTTGGCGGCCTTGGTGACGCACACTCCATCGAGCAACACCCGGTGAGACTCGATGAGCTTGGCGGCCTCGGTGCGCGAACGGGCCAGAGATCGAGAAACAAGTTCCTGATCGAGTCGGTTCATCCGTGGTGCTCCGTGGAATTGAGTTCGGCTTGGAGGGAATCGAGCAGCTGCTCATATACTGCGGCGTGCGAGATCACATCCTGCTGCCCTAGCGAGGATAACGTTGCGTCTACCCGCTGGTCGTCCATGGGGGCTACCGGCTTGGGGCGAGGGGGTTCCATGTTCACGTCATTCACCTCTGTGCTCGTCGCAGGGTATCCAATCCGCGGGAGGTGAACTGGATTTCTGGGCTGACATGTTCTTGCTGACGCGAATGAGCCAGCCACCATGCGTGACACGCGGCCCGCCAGGCATTCAGGTCCGATTCGTTCCCGTTGACCTCAATGGAGTCACCTTCCACCTTAGCTACAGACTCGCCGACTTGAACCCCATATCCGAGGACCTTGATCGTCGGGTACGGCCGGTAGAGGTCCGCGAGACTTGAAATCAAGTAGTTTGGGCGTTCGGCAACCGGGGCCCCGAGCGCAGTGCGCGGGGAATCTACACCGGTCAGCACCAGCGCGGTTGAGAACCCCGCCCGATAGCCACCGAGAATATCGGTGTCAAGACGATCACCGACTACCAATGGGCGCCGAGAATCGAGTCGGTCCGCGGCGCGGGAGAAAAGATAGGATTCAGGCTTGCCGGCCACACGTGGGGTCACACCGGTGGCCAGTTTTACCGCGTGGACCAACGAACCGTTGCCCGGGGCGATGCCCTCGGCGCGTGGAATCGTGAGATCCGTGTTTGTGGCAACCCACTGGGCGCCGTTGTTGATGGCATAGCTTGCCTCGGCTAGATCATTCCATGCGACGTTAGGATCGAAGCCTTGGATCACCGCCACCGGCTCGTCTTTGTGCGATTCGACGACTTCCAGTCCCCGCACCGCGATGCATTCACGCAGATACGGGGACCCGACCACTAGGACCTTGCTGCCCGGATTCAATTCGCGTGCCAGCATTTCGGCGCCGGCATCGGCAGAACCGAAAACCTGCTCAGCACCGGTTTTCACACCAAGCTGACGCAGGTGGGCCGCGACCGACATCGGCGATCGCCCCGCATTATTGGTGATGAACGCCAGAGCGACGTTTACTTCGGCTAGTGCATTCAACGACTCGACGGCGTCGGGGATCCCATTGGGACCCGCATAGACGACGCCATCGAGGTCGGAAAGCACAGAATCAAATCCGGAGATCAGCATTCGGTACTAGTTCCTACTTCTGGGAGTCGGTTTCGGTCTCGATCTCAGCCTCGGCCTCTTCGGCTTGAACCTCGACCAGTGCGTCTTCTTCATCGATGCCGGTCTGCTCGGCAACTGAGTCGTCTTCGTCGATACCGTCTAGTTTGGCATCAACTTCGTCTTCCTCGGCTTC
Source organism: Glutamicibacter sp. AOP12-B1-11 (assembly GCF_052379245.1). NCBI lineage: Bacteria > Bacillati > Actinomycetota > Actinomycetes > Micrococcales > Micrococcaceae > Glutamicibacter > Glutamicibacter sp. AOP12-B1-11. The sequence continues at coordinate 150,620 of NZ_JBQSYL010000008.1, forward strand.
GTCCGAGTCGGCCTCTGCGACAGCATCGTGCTCATCAGCTACGACGACGATGTTTTCATCAACCACGTCCTTGGCCCGTGGACGCTCATCCTCTTCGTCCATCTCTGGAGCCAGATCCACGATGAAGGATTCGGTTTCTTCCTCGATGCCTAGGGCCCGCTCGGCAGTAGCGACCTGAGCAAACCAGCGCTTTGACTCTTCGCCACGTCCAGCTGCGGAAAGCAGATCAGCGTAGGCGGTGAACAAACGCGGGCTGAACGAATAGGCACGGTTGAAGTCTAGCTGCTCCAAGGACTCCAGTTCCGACAGGGCCTTATCAAGTTGTCCCAAGTCGCCGAAGCAGCCGGCCGCAACCATATGCATTTCGACCTTCACTGCGGTTTCCAGGTTCGCGCATTCCTCGGAGTGCGCCAGTTCGATAGCCTTTTCGGCACGGCCCAGGCCACGCAACGAGTCGGCAATCAACGGCAGGTTGTAGTCCGAACCGGAGATCCGGCGGTGAGTGCGCAGTTCACGCAACGAATCAGCATATTTGCCTGCGTGGTAGGCAGCGATGCCAACTGCTTCTCGGACGACCGCAACACGGCCACCACGACGGGAAGCTGCCAGTGTGTGCTCGTAGGCCAGCTCTGGATCTTCTTCAAGTAGACGCCCTGCCATTACAAGGTGCTTAGCAACCCAGCTTGCCGAACGCTCTTCGAGATAGCGAAGCTGGGCGCGTGCGACGCGATCCAGCTCCTTACCGGTAACGTCCTCGTCGATTTCTGGCGACTGCTCACGGTCGGGACGGTTCGAGATGCGCAGGTCGCCCGGGTTGTGAGCGCGAGGTGCCTCTGGTCCCCGGTCGTCAAAACGGCTTCCGCGATCGGGGCGGTCGCCCTTGCTTCGGAAGTCACCGCGGTTGTCATCACGCTTGAAGCCACCGCCGCGGTTGTCGTCACGGGCGCCACCACGGCTGTCATCACGCTTGAAGCCGCCTCCACGGTTGTCATCACGCTTGAAGCCACCACGGTTATCGTCACGCTTGAAGCCACCGCGGTTATCATCGCGGGCGCCACGGAATCCGCCTTCGCGGTTGTCATCGCGCTTAAAGCCGCCTCCGCGGTTATCGTCACGCTTGAAGCCAGCACGGCTGTCGTCACGGCTGCCACGGAATCCGCCTTCGCGGTTGTCATCACGCTTGAAACCGCCGCCACGGTTATCGTCACGCTTGAAACCACCACGGTTATCATCACGGGCACCACGGAATCCGCCTTCGCGGTTGTCATCACGCTTGAAACCACCGCGGTTATCGTCACGCTTGAAACCACCACGGCTGTCGTCACGGCTGCCACGGAATCCGCCTTCGCGGTTGTCATCACGCTTGAAACCACCACGGTTATCGTCACGGCTGCCACGGAATCCGCCTTCGCGGTTGTCATCACGCTTGAAACCACCACGGTTATCGTCACGGGCGCCACGGAATCCGCCTTCGCGGTTGTCATCACGCTTGAAACCACCACGGTTATCGTCACGCTTGAAGCCACCGCGGTTATCATCGCGGGCGCCACGGAATCCGCCTTCGCGGTTGTCGTCACGCTTGAAGCCGCCTCCACGGTTATCATCGCGGGCACCACGGAATCCGCCTTCGCGGTTGTCATCACGCTTGAAACCACCACCGCGGTTATCGTCGCGTTTGAAACCACCACCGCGGTTGTCATCACGCTTGAAGCCGCCTCCGCGGTTATCATCACGCTTGAAGCCACCGCGGTTATCGTCACGGGCGCCACGGAATCCGCCTTCGCGGTTGTCATCACGCTTGAAGCCGCCACCGCGGTTATCATCGCGGGCGCCACGGAATCCGCCTTCGCGGTTGTCATCACGCTTGAAACCACCACCGCGGTTATCGTCGCGTTTGAAACCACCACCGCGGCTATCGTCGCGTTTGAAACCACCACCGCGGCTATCGTCGCGTTTGAAACCACCACCGCGGTTATCGTCGCGTTTGAAACCACCACCGCGGTTATCGTCGCGTTTGAAGCCGCTGCCGCGGTTGTCGTCATTGCGCTTGAAGCCATCGCGCGAATTGTTGCGGTTTGATTCTGAGTTCCGGAAGTCGCCCTGTCCGCGTTCGGAACTACGGCGGAATTCGTTAGACATGTAATGTCCCCTTCAGCGGCTATCTCAAAACCGCAACCTTCGTGATCGCATTTGCGATGCACTTCACTATTTACTATTCACCATGCCGTCCGGCATGTACATCTCTATCAAGTCTACGGGAGCCAGATGCCCATACCATAAGAATATGGGGCAATGTGGGCAGACACTCAGTATGGACTATGGCTCCTCACCGGCTAAAGCACGAAAAGGTCCCGCCCCCGCCAGGCAGAACCACACACCCCCG